>JAGLTQ010000001.1 GCA_023135195.1 Gammaproteobacteria bacterium
AATATTTAATCAAACCATTGGTTGAATCATCATAGTTGTCTACGGATTTATGGTGTTTTAAATCATCATAAATATTTGCTGCAACCTTTTTACCTAATTCTACAGCGGGTTGATCATATGAATTAATTTGCCAAATGATGCCCTGGGTGAAAATCTTATGCTCGTACATTGCGATTAATGATCCCAGTGTTTTAGGTGTTAACGCCTTAAACAAAAGGGTATTTGAAGGTTTATTTCCGGGCATTAATCGTGAAGGATATAAACCTTCAACCTCTTCTGCTGAATAGCCTTCAGCAACCAGTTCTTCACGTGCTTCTTTTTCATTTTTACCGGTCATTAATGTTCGCGTTTGTGCAAAAAAGTTGGCAAGCAAAACCAGGTGATGATCTCCTACAGGATTCAGACTATCGACTGGTACTATAAAATCAGCAGGAACAAGATGTGTACCCTGATGCAGGTTTTGATAGAAAGCATGTTGCCCCGTAATGCCTAACTCACCCCAGATAATGGGGCCAGTTGCATAGTCTACGTTTTGCCCATCTCGAGTCACACTCTTACCGTTACTTTCCATATCTCCTTGTTGGAAATAAGCAGGGAAACGATGTAGATGCTGATCATAAGGTAAAAGCACATGTGACTCGGCATTATAAAAATTGTTATACCAGACACCGAGCAAAGCCAGAATAACAGGTATATTTTCTTCCAACGGAGCCTGTCGAAAATGCTGATCCATTTCATATGCGCCTTGCAACAGTGATTCAAATCGATCCATACCAATGTAAATTGCAACCGACAAACCAATGGAAGACCACAACGAATAACGGCCACCGACCCAGTCCCACATCTTAAAAACATTTTCTTCTTTAATACCAAATTCAGTTGCCGCTTCAACATTTGCTGCAACCGCGATGAAGTGTTTTGCGATGGCCGTTTCATTTCGTGAGTTTTCCAATAACCAGTCACGCGCAGTATGCGCATTCATAATGGTGTCCTGGGTAGTAAAACTTTTTGAAGAAACAATGAATAAGGTTCGTTCTGGATCAAGATTTTTTAACGTATCGCAAATGTGGCTAGGATCAACATTGGAAACAAAATGTACGCGTAAACCGGCTTTACCATAAGGATGTAAAGCTTCATTCACCATGACTGGCCCCAAATCTGAACCACCCACACCGATATTTACAATATCAATAATGGGTTTACCGCTATAACCTAACCAATGACCTGAACGAATTGATTCTGAATACTCACGCATTTTCTCCAGCTCAGATTGCACTTCAGGCATGATATTCTTGCCATCAACATAAACAGGTTCACCGCTACGGTTACGCAACGCAGTATGTAAAACAGCTCTATTTTCAGTGTGATTTATTTTCTCACCGCTGAACATCTTTTCAGTCCAGTCTTTAAGGCCGCTTTGTTTTGCTAAATCCATCAGCAAAGACATTGTTTCCTGATGAATACGGTTTTTAGAATAATCCAGCAAGATGTCATTAAAGCGTAAATGAAAAGACTCAAAACGATTATCGTCCTGCGCAAATAAGTCACGCATCTGAATATTTTCGGTCTGCTTTTTATGCTTGAGCAAGGCTTGCCAGGCAGGTAAATCTGTTAAATTTTCCATATAAACTTCATTTTCGTTTTAATTTTGAAATCAAATTATGCAATATTTAAAGGATAAAAGGGGTACAAACTCACTGTATATGGGGAATCACCACATATATTGAACAAATTTTCACCACTTCACCTTTTTTCACACTTTTTCACTACTGTTTTAGCTTGTCAATAGAGGCATTCAGACAAAGTGACGGTATAATGTGCGGCCTTTTGAAACAGAAATTTTAATGCAATGACAGCTAAAACAAAAAAAATTGATTCTCCAGTAACTAAACTTATGTCCACCAGCCAGGATAAGCAACTGCGCTCACGAGTTAAACTTTTTGGCAATATTTTAGGAAAAGTATTACTCGAACACGCTGGTAAAGATGTGTTTAATGCTGTTGAAAAATTACGTAAGGGGCACTTAAGTCTGAGAGGCAAGAATGATTCAGCCAGACGTCGCAGGCTCGATAAACTCGTTGCATCGCTTGATGCGGAATCAACTGAACACGTAGTTCGTGCCTTTAGTATTTACTTTAGTTTGGTCAATATTGCAGAAGAAGAATTCCAGCACAAACAACGTCGCAGAGAAGTGGGGCCAAAAGGGTTTACCTGGAAAGGTTCTTTTTATAATGCCGTAAATGACTTCCAAAAAAGTGATGTAAGTGCTGAACAACTGCAAGAGTTGCTAAATCAAACCGCTTACATTCCCGTTTTTACTGCTCATCCAACAGAATCAAAACGTCGCACGGTGATGGAAGCGATTCGCCGTATATATATCATTAGCGATCAGCTTAATGAAACAAAGCTAAGCAAGATTCAAAAAGAAAATATTACTGAAGATCTAGAGCAACACATACAAATTCTTTATAAAACAAATGAAGTTCGCGTTGAAAAACCACAAGTTACTGATGAAGTAAAAAACGGCTTATATTATTACCGTGAAAGTTTATTTAAGTCAGTTCCACAAACATATCGTAATTTAGAAAAAGCGATTAGCCGGACTTATGGTAAAGATTCGGGCATCACAGTTCCAAGTGTTATTCAATTTGGTTCATGGATTGGTGGTGATCGTGATGGTAATCCATTTGTTAAACCGGAAACAACAATACTTGCATTACGCATGCAGTCACAAGAAGTATTGAATGAATATAGCAAGCAAATCAAAAATTTAAGCAAAATACTGACTCAATCAAATTTATTTTGTCAGCCATCTGAGGCTTTTTTAAAGCAGCTCAGTATCGATGAGGAAGAAGTTGTCGAACTCTTTGCAGAAAAACCGTATCGGTTTAAACAAGAGCCATACCGTCGTAAACTTTTTATTATGCAATATCGCATTCAATGCAACCTGGATAAAGTTGAAGCCCGCCTGAATGAAATAGAACCAAACAGTTCAACTTGTCATTATGCGAATGAACAAGGCATGTTAAATGATTTATATCTCATTCGTGACTCATTAATTAGCCACGGAGATATAAATTCTGCCTCAGGTGAATTACAGGATCTCATTCGTCAAACTGAAACATTCGGCTTTTACCTTGCTAAGTTAGATATTCGTCAAGAATCAACTATTCACAGCCAAACGGTTGCTGAAATTCTTCAACAGATTGATGGCACAGATTACACGAAACTTGATGAAGCAAGCCGTTTAGAAACACTGGCAAAATACATCAAGAACACTCGCGCTGAATTTGATATAAACAAATTAAGTGATATGTCGGCAGAAACAGTTAGTGTTTTTAAAGTTATGTCGAAGATGCGTGAAGAAATTAGTCCAAAAGCATTTGGCACTTATGTTATATCAATGACACATGCTGCCAGCCATGTAATGGAAGTTATGTTCCTTGCCTGGTTAACAGGTCTTGCAGGAAAAAATAATAATCAATGGTTCAGCCATGTAAAAGTTTCTCCCTTATTTGAAACGGTAGAGGATTTAAACCACATTCAACCGGTAATGACCCAGTTATTCGATAACTCCACGTATGTTGAGTTATTAAAAGCTTCAGGCAATCTTCAGGAAGTGATGTTAGGTTATTCAGATTCCTGTAAAGATGGTGGTATATTGGCTTCAGTCTGGAATCTGTATCAAGCACAACAACAAATTACTGAGTTAACTCATTCACGCGGTGTACGCTTAAGAATGTTCCATGGCCGTGGTGGTACTGTTGGCCGTGGTGGCGGACCAACACATGATGCTATTTTGTCTCAACCTTCTGGCACAGTGCACGGTGAAATTAAATTTACTGAGCAAGGTGAAGTTCTTTCTTACAAATATAGTAATCAACAGACTGCGGTATATGAATTAACAATGGGTGTAACAGGCCTATTAAAAGCCAGTACTAATTTAATAAAAGAACCGAAACCTGATAGGCCTGAGTATCTGGAAATTATGGCTGAGTTGGCACAAGAAGGGGAAAACCAGTATCGCCAGCTAACTGACAATACTGAAGGCTTTCTTGATTATTTTTATGAAGCAACTCCAGTATATGAAATTGGACAAATGAACATTGGTTCACGTCCTTCTCACCGTAAGAAAGGAAATCGTTCTAAAGAATCGGTGCGCGCTATCGCCTGGGTCTTTGGTTGGGCACAATCACGTCATACTATGCCCGCTTGGTTTGGTATTGGCACGGCTTTAGAAAAGTGGTTAGCAAAAGATGAAAACAATTTAGATACATTACAAAAAATGTATAAGGACTGGCCGTTCTTCCGTGCATTACTGAGTAATTCACAAATGGCCTTATACAAAGGTGAAATGAATATCGCCAAATCGTATATGTCTCTTTGTGAGAATCAGGATACAGCAAAAAATGTATATAAGATTATATCCAAGGAATATGCGAGAACGACTGAAAACGTATTAAGTATTGCAAAAATAAACGAGTTATTAGAAGAAACTCCACACCTTGCTTTATCACTAACGCGTCGTAACCCCTATCTCGATCCTCTGAATCAAATTCAGCTAGCATTAATAAAGAAATACCGTGATGAATCTTTGAATGATGATGAAAGGACTAAATGGTTGCATCCATTACTACGAACTATCAGTGCCATAGCCGCCGGAATGCGTAACACAGGTTAAAAGAAATCTGAAAAGCAATTACGGCGTTGTAAACAAAAAAGGGAAAACTCACTTATCAATATAAGCTACGTTTTCCTTTTTTTGTTTACGCCTTGTTCTTGCATCTCAGATTACTTTTAATATCTTAGCTAAACCCAATATTAGTATTATAAATATCCAGCGATATCTTTTATTAAAAAATAAAACCACGTCCTTAGGGCGTGGAGCGGGTTCACGGCTCTTGCCTGTAAATAAGAAATTATGTTATCTGTACAGGTTTAATTTGTAGGATGGATCAAGGAACAACGTGACGGATCCATCATTTTTAGCCTTTTTGTTCATTCCGTCACTAGCGACCTGAGCGCAGCAAAGAAGTGCTGAATGACATGCGCAACGGTTCTACAGTGCTCATTGAACTCACCTACAGAGGATGAGAGGTTTTATACACCCTTATAGGGTGAGATCAAAACCACGTTCTTAGAACGTGGATTTTTACTTAGTTTTCAACAAAAGTTAGCTGAGATTCAAGTACAAGGCATAAATATTTTATAAAACGTAGCTTATATCAATAAGTGAGTTTTATGAAAAACATTTATCGTCGTGCCCCTCAATAATTAGGATAAAGAGGGTGAACGCCGTAATTGTGTCTCAGATAGCTTTTACAACAAAATATCGTCTAGTGGGCGTGGTTTTTCGATCCCATAGCCCTGCGCATAATCTACACCAAGATCCTGTAATAGCTGGATAGTTTCATCATCCTGAACATATTCAGCAATAATCTTTTTACCCATGAAATGACCGATTTCACTGATTGATTTTACTACAGCATAGTCGTTTGGATTGGTTGCCATATCTTTAACGAAGACACCATCAATCTTAAGATAATCAACAGGTAAACTTTTCAGATAACCGTAAGAGGACATCCCACTACCAAAATCATCTAATGAGAATCGGCAGCCAGTAGTTTTAAATCGTTTAATGAAATCAGCTGCATCAGAAAGATTCGCAATACCTAAAGTTTCAGTAATTTCAAAACAAATCTTACTAATCGGTACGTTAGTATTGCGCATCTGTTTCATTACAAATTCCATTAAACCAAGATCATTTAACGAATGACCCGAAAGGTTTATTGAGAAACTACTAACATGATCAAGTTGAGTTCGATGATCAGCAATCCACTTAAAGGATGTTTTTATTACCCAGCGATCTATATCTGCCATTCGTTTATAATTTTCAGCGGCATTAATGAATTCTTGTAGAGAGCTTTGCTCACCTAAATCATCCGTCATACCCAACAGTATTTCATAATGGTCGTGATAACTATCATCAGTAGCTAATGGCATAATGCGCTGGCAACGTAAATGCAAAGCATTGTCATCTAATGCTTTATCGATTTTAGCCGCCCACTTTACTTCTGCATTATGTTTATTTAACCTGGCATGACCTTCATGGTAAACCTGAACTCGATGTCCACCAATTTCTTTTGCGACACCAGCACTTGCTTCAACATCTTGCAAAACCTTCGAAACATTCTGGCCGTGACCTTTTATTAACACCAGCCCCATACTCATTGCGACAGACAATCGTTTATCTTCCCAAACAAAACGATAGTTATTAAATTCTTCTAAAATTTTCTCAAGAACATCTAATGCTTCATCAGTTCCATGACCGCATAAAAGCATGCAGAATTCATCGCCGCTAAAGCGAGATAATGCGCTATTTTCAGATAAATGCTTTTTAAAAATATCTGCAACTTCTTTTATTAATGCATCACCACCCTCATAACCACAGCTATTATTGATAACACTAAATTTATCTAAATCGATATAGCAAAGAGCGTGTTTACCGTTAGAAATTTTTGCATCATCAATCGCTTTCTCAAGACTAGTTTCAAATTCACGACGATTAATTAAACCAGTGAGTTGATCGTGTGAAGACTGGAACAATAATTGTTTATGTAATTTCTGCAACATTGAATATTGAGCGCGATCCATTGCAGGATCTTCAGCGCCATCAAGTGCAATGGTTTCTCCCTCTTTAAACAATTCAATAAGTTCTTCAGCTTTTAATACTTTCTCTTTTTTACCGAGAACATTAACAAATACGAATTTTCCTTTATGTCTGGCAACCCAGCCAACCTTTAACCTTATTGGTTTTTCAGTAAAGGCTTCAAATAAAATCCAATCGCCTTCTTCTAAACGGCTAACACGACGAGCCCATTCATCTTCAGTATCAAGAACAACTTCCTCATCGGTGACTTCTCCTTCTATAACTTCATCTTCTTTTAAAAATTCATCAACAACAACTTTCAAGTTTTTATCAAAGGCTTGATTTTGAATTTTTATTAGAATGTCGAGCTGTTGCGCAATACGTTCAAATACTTTTGGCGTGCCATCAAAGTCTTCATTTATAACCTTAACTAACCAGTCAAAGGCACGTTTAACTGCTTGCTGTTCTTCTGCATCATCTGTATCGGCCAATACTTCCAGTTCGGATATTTTATTAATGACTTTACGAACAACGTGGGATGTATCGGTAAAAACATCCGTATCCATAATGGCCATTTTAAGCACTGGAATTTCAAGTTGTTTAATCCAGGGACGAATACTTTCTGCCACCTGAAAATCACTCATTAGGGAACCGAACACATTACTGGCAACATCAATAACCTGCCCTTGACGTACACTAATCACTTTATCTTCTGCGCGACCTTTGGCAGCCAAAATGGCCTGTATTTTCTCTTTAAGATCAAGCTGATTAGAATCGGATTGTGTTGAATAATCATAACCACTTAACTGCTGGCTCGATAAAGCATCTAACAAATCGGCAGGACTAAAATGTTGTGCGACTCCACCATCAGGTAATGTGGGTGCAGCTAATTCTGATGTTATTTGAGTACTCGGTACGCCTGCTTGAACCTGATCAAGGTTTTGTTGTAGGCCACGTATATCACTAAAAATATCCAGGAGACCTTGCGACGCACTCGCTGGAGATCCTGAACCAAGAGTACTCGGTTGTTGCTGTTGATGCATTGAACTTACAAACTCTCGACCTTGATCCGGTGTATACCCTCCGCTATTTTGTGTGAAATTATTAGCAGGTACATAATTTTGTACACCTGTAGCATGTCCCATAGGAGCCTGTGGAGCTGAAGATCCTTGAGGCATCTGAGAACCTCCACCATAGTTTTCCTCTGGAATATCTTCTTCAAACTCTTGTTCAGTCCCTTCCTCAGGAGATGCCGCTGAAGATGAAGATCCAGCAGAATGCTGAACCTTAAATTTTAATTTCGGTAATACATCATTTTCGATAAAGAAATCATTAATGCTTTTGTATAGCTTTTCGGCAATACCTAAATAAACATCACGAAAGGCAGTATAACAAACTAATTTAACGGCATGCTGAATCTCGATATCATCTAATGATTCCTGAAATGCTTGCGCAAAGAGAGCTGGTCCAAAGGGATTATTTTTCTTATTAATTTTAGCCCGATATAAAGCAGTGGCTCTGCGCTCAATTTTACTTAACTCATCTCGATGATCAGCATCTACATTTGTAATGATGCTCGATATTGATAACCAATTATCTAAGTCATCTGACTCAACAAGTGATAACGTCTCTAAAGAAATTTCTTTTTCTTCATTTTCATCTTCAAGCAAAACAGTCCGAGGTGAATAACTCTTAATTTTATCGACATATATTTTTGTGAAAGCTTTAGTGATCTTAGTTTTATCGACTTCTAATACACGTAACGATTCAAACAAAGCATTTTGTTTTGCTAAATCGAAGGTTTCTTTCGCTGCGTCAAAGAAATGTTCTGAAATACTGCCATGAAAACTTTCCATTAACGGAAGCAGTTCTTTTGCAACAAGCTTATGCGCTTCCAGCAAAACCTGCGCCGCAGACTTGCCATTAAATACAGTCTGAGTCGTGCCAAAGTCTTCTTCAGTATCGGACTCTGCTCCTTGCTTAAGTTTTGAAGCAAATTTATGTAGAGTTTGTACCGCTGAAAGATCAGGGTTTTGGAAGGAGATACCTACATAGTCCTGCTCAACACGCATAATTTTAGTTTTAAAACTAAGCTGTTTTTCTAAACCACCACTTTGCACAAATGTGACAATATTTATTTGCTCACCGATTCTAGGAACGAAGGTTGATGCTGCCTCCCCTAAAAGCGTCGCATCAATAAGCTCAATATACATTCCGCCTATGCAGTAGTCTTTAATGACAACAGAACGATTTCCAGATACGGGGTGAATAAGTTGGGCTTTTAATGCAACAGGATAACGAGGATAAGCACGTTTCTCTTTACCCGATTTTCTTTTAAGTGACTGTTTTTGGCCTTGAGCCATAATATCTCCTAGGATAAAACTTTTCCGAAATATCAGTCCTAAGTACCATTTTAGACTGTATTATTAAAGGTATACCATTATATTTCAGCAAGTAGGCAGATTTCTTCATACTTTTAGATGAAAAAATGCATTTTTTTATATTTTCCCGGGGGGGGAGGGAGAAATAATTTTAAATCAGGTTAAAACTATAAAACAAACCTTACTATTTGCATATGTTTAATATGAAAAAATAGTGTAATTAAGCCACTTGTACAGGGATAGTATGACGAGTGTGGGTAATTTGGTTTTGATCATCCACATAAACCAGCTTTGGCTTGAAACTCACCAATTCTTGCTGATTTAAACCGACATAGGCACAAATAATGATGATATCGCCTGGATCGGCTTTGTGCGCAGCTGCACCATTGATGGAAATAACACCTGAGTTTTCTTCAGCAAGAATAGCATACGTTGTAAAACGCTCACCATTTGTTACATTATAAATTTCAATCTGCTCATATTCGCGAATACCTACTGTTTCCAGTAAATGCCGATCAATAGCACATGAGCCTTCATATTCAAGCTCAGAATGCGTCACAGTGACACGGTGTAATTTTCCTTTAAGCATAATGGTATTCATAACAATAAATCAGGCTCTTTCACTTTAAGACGAACCCCCATTATAACACGCATTAACAAATTCAAAATAACCAAAAGACGAATCAGCTAAGATAAATGAGCGCTTTTATACGAGAATATTGTCAATTAAACGTATTTTTCCTATTTTTGCCGCAACAAGAATTACCAAAGCAGAATCATGGTTTTTAGCAGGCAATAACGTATCAACTTGACGAATAGCTACATATTCTGGCGTAAATCCTGCGGCAATCAGATTTTTAGAAGTACTTTGTTCAAGATCAGCAAAATCAGCCAAACCTGGATGGGCAATTGCTTTTATTGCGGACTTTACAGATTCTAACTGTCGATAAATTTCTGCTGATTTTTTGCGCTCACTCTTACTTAAATGAATGTTCCGCGAACTCATTGCCAAACCATCGTTCTCACGAAAAATCGGCATACCGATAATATTGATATCAAGCGAAAATTTCTTAACCAGCTGTTTAATAACCATTAACTGTTGAAAATCTTTATCACCAAAAATGGCAAAATTGGGCTGAATTATCTTAAATAAACGTTTTACGACTGTCGCAACCCCGGCAAAGTGGCCTGGACGATGAGCGCCTTCCAGAATCGAAGTAATTTCCCCTAATTCAATTTGTTCTACATTGTCCTCCCCTTCGGGATAAAATGAACTGGCATGAGGAATAAAAACGAGACTTACATCAACTTCGGCTAATTTACTTCTATCATCTTCTAGTGTGCCTGGATATTTCAATAAGTCATTAATATCATCAAATTGTAGTGGGTTAACAAAAATACTCACAACAACGTGATCTGCCAAAGATTTAGCCTTATCTATCAAGCTTAAATGTCCGTCATGTAAACAGCCCATCGTCGGTACAAAAGAAATAGATTCACCTTCGTCTTGCCATTTTTGGCATAAGATCTGTGCTTCTTTAATGTCCGATATAACTTGCAAAATACTGTAATCCTATGACGATGTGTAAAGCCGTGTATTCTAAGCGCTAATTATAATATGTGTAGATAATGTAAACTAACTTTTGTTCTTTTAAGTAAAAGCTGACAAAATTCAGCCATCATAATATTTCAAACCATAAGATATGACACATTCTAAAAATATAAAACACACAATCATTGTTTTATTTACAAAACTATTCCTGCATGGGTTTGCTCTACTGTCCCTCAAGAACATCCACCGGATAGGTGGACTTTTTGGTTGGTTATTATCAATGACATCTAATCGGCATCATTTTGTGACAACAACGAATGTTCAAATATGTTTTCCGGAGATGGATGAAAAACAACAACAACAGCTTATAAAAAACAGTTTAATTGAGACAGGTAAAACAGCAACTGAAATTAGTGCCATGTGGACCTGGAGCAAAGAGAAGCTCTATCAATCAATAAAAAGTGTCAAAGGTGAAGAATTATTACAGCAAGCACTCAAAAATAATAAAGGTGTCATTCTTGCTGCACCCCATCTTGGAAACTGGGAACTCCTGGGACATTATTTAGCCGGTAAATATCCGACTACCTGTATGTATCAAAAGCCAAAAATCAGTCAACTCGATTCTATAATAAGAAATGGTCGACAACGGTTGGGAGTAAAGCTTGTTCCGACAGATAATCAAGGAATTCGCTCTATGCTCAAGTCTATTAAGAATAATGAAGTCGTTTGCATCTTGCCTGATCAAGAACCCAGTGAAGGAAATGGTGTTTTTGCTCCCTTCTTTGGAATTCAAGCCTACAGTATGATTTTAATCTCCCGTTTTGCGAAAAAAACGGGAGCTACGGTGCTTTCAATTTATGGTAAACGATTAAAAAATGGTGAAGGTTATGAAGTTGTATTTAAACCTCTGGATAAAATTTGTGAAGGTTCTTTAGAAGAGTCTGTGGCATATCTAAATTCTGAAATGGAAAAATGTATTGATGATATTCCTGAACAGTATCAATGGAGTTATAAACGTTTCCGCAAGCAACCAGAAATTAAAGACAAACGTATCACCGGTAAGGATTTTTATCATCCATAAACCCTAATTAAAACAATGTTCCTCTGCCGGAAACTCTAAATTTTTTACAGCTTTTACATATGCTTCGATAGCTGCTGTTATTGATTTATTACTCTCTAATTCAGCAAGAAAATCTTTACTGAACTTAGGCCGTTTTCCCGGGGTAATGCCTAACAAATCATACAGCACTAACACCTGGCCACTGCAATCTACTCCGGCTCCAATACCAATAGTTATAACATCCACTTCTTCACTAATGCGTTTTGCTAGTTGTTGTGGAATACACTCCAACACAATCATCTCTACACCAACATCTTTTAGTGCCTGAGCATCTTCGATAATTTTATCTGCTGCAGTTTTCTCACGTCCCTGAACTTTGTAACCACCTAATTCAACAACTGACTGTGGCAACAGTCCTAAATGACCACAAACAGGAATATCATTACTAATAAGGTGAGCAGCAATGGCAACAAATTCCCCACCACCTTCAAACTTAATCATATCTGCACCCGCTTCTTCCATTAAGCGTTGTGCATTTTTTAAAGCATCTTCTTTATTAAGATAAGAATGATAAGGCAGGTCAGCAATCAGTAAAGCATGTTCACGTGCACGCGAGACCATTTTAGTATGGTAAACCATGTCATCAACGGTCACAGGCATTGTAGACTCATGCCCTTGCATCACCATACCCAGAGAATCACCAACAAGAATAACTTCAACACCGGCCTGTTCCAGATGTTTTGTGAAGCTGGCATCATATGCAGTTAAAACGGTAATTTTTTCATTACGCTTTTTTAATTCGCGTAAGGTTTTTATTGAAATCATACTTTTATTGAAACCAATTTAAAATGTTGCACCGGCAGGATTAAAATAATGCCGACCACTTTTAACGCCTTTTATCTGTTCTAATAACAGATTATAGTCGCTTTCATTATGAACAAGGTCAATTTCTTCGGCATTAACAATCAATAATGGCGATTGAGTGTAGTTGTGAAAAAAACGAGCATAACTATCGTTTAATCTACTCAAATATTTACTGTTCATTGAGCGCTCATAATCACGGCCACGATGTGAAATACGTTTTAGTAACACATCAACAGGTGCTTGTAGATATATCACTAAATCTGGCACAGGCGCATCAATAGTAAGGTGCTGATAAACCTGCTGATAAAGTTTAAACTCTTCTTCATCCAGGGTTAGTTCAGCAAACAACCTGTCCTTTTGCATAATAAAATCTGCGACATGTACTGGACGAAACATGTCGGCTTGTCGTAAGTCCTGCATCTGTTGAGCACGCTGAAAGAGAAAAAATAATTGTGTTTGGAAAGCAACATTTTTCTTGTTTTCATAGAAGCGATTAAGAAAAGGATTTTTATCTGCCCCCTCCAATAATAAGTCTGTATTAAACGATTCAGCAAGTCGCTTTGCTAACGTTGTTTTACCTACACCTATGGGGCCTTCAACAACAATAAAACCGGGTTTATTCTCCATTGATTTCATGCTTCTGTTAACCGTATTAATCCAGTCATCGGACAGTCTGCCAATAGATCATTAATTCCCCCTAAGCCGGGGATTTTAAAATTTGAATCTAACAAATCACTTAACGGATATAATACAAAATTTCGTTCGCTAATTCCGCAATGAGGCACAATTAATCGCTCCGAATTTATCACATCCTTACCAAATAATAATATATCAAGATCCAGAGTCCGCGCTCCCCAATGTTGCGTACGTATACGCCCCTGATCATTTTCTATTTTCTGCAACTCATCCAGTAGTTGTTCGGCCATTAAGTTTGTTTTTACTTCAACAACAGCATTAATGTAATCAGGCTGATCTTGCGGCCCCATCGGCGGGCTACTATAAAAATTTGATGCTTTGATGAAAGTTAGTGTTTTAAGTTGTTTTAACCGTTCAATGGCTTTATTTAACTGAGATAAAGGTTCATCCAGATTACTGCCTAAACCTATAAATACATTATTCATAACTTTAACTGGTTTTTGATTTATTATTTTTAAACGTTTTTTTGCGCTTACCTTTTCCTTTATTTGTGTGAACATTCCTGCACATTATTAACTGTTGTTCTTCATCTGCTGTTTGAATAGTCGTCCACCAATCACAAAGTTCTTTAAGCTGTGTTTCACCTGACTGTTCTCGTAATAACAGAAAATCATACGAAGCTCTAAAGCGTGGATGGGGTAGTAATTTAAGTGGACGCTTACCTTTACGAGAAGCCAAGCGTGCTTGCATTGTCCAGATTTCACGCATTGGAATGCCAAAACGCTTTGGAATTAAAATTTGTTTTAATTGTTTTTCTAAAACGTCCTGCCCTGCTATTTGATACACTTGTAACAACGATAAATCTTCTTGTTTCAACTTTTTAGTCTGGTATCGAACGGCAGGCCATAATAAGGCGGCATATAAAAAAGCCGGAGCAATCGGTTTTTTCTGTTTAATCCGCAAGTCTGTATTAATTAAAGCCTGAGTAATAAATCCATCGCCTGCTTCATCTAAATGCTCAGCTGTTTGTGCAAACAAGTGCTTTAACAGGTCGTATTCTTTTAATAACTCGTATGAGGCAAGTGCATGACCATGTAAAAATAATTTTAAAACTTCTTCAAATAATCTTGCGACTGGAACACCATCAAGTAAATGAATGTTTTTCTTAATACTTGCTGATAATGAGGCTTCAATTTTAAAATTTAATTTTGCGGCAAAACGAACAGCACGTAACATTCGAACAGGATCTTCTTGTAAGCGTTCATTTGCATCACCAATGATACGAATAACTTTATTTTCTATATCGTTTAAGCCACCGGTATAATCAACAATCGAAAAGTCATAAATATTGTAATACAGTGCATTAACCGTGAAATCACGGCGCCAGGCATCATCTTCAAGTGTGCCATAAACATTGTCACGTACGATCATGCCATCTCTCGTAACGCCTTCACCTCCGGCTTGATCATGGGGTGCTCGAAAAGTTGCCACTTCAATAATCTCACGTCCGAAATGAACATGGGCTAAACGAAAACGACGTCCAATTAAACGGCAATTACCAAACAATTTCCGCACCTGCTCGGGTGTAGCATTTGTTGCGATGTCAAAATCTTTTGGGTGTAATCCTAATAACAAATCACGCACTCCACCGCCCACTAAAAAGCTCTCATATTTTGCTTTTTTTAGGCGATATAATACCTTTAATGCATGCTCACTCATTTCCTTTCTTGAAAGAGCATGTTCATTTCGTTTGATAATGTGTGGCGTTGAATTTCTTACAGCGTTATTTATTAAATTGCGCCCCGTCTTTCTGTTTTTTCGATTACGGGTGACTCGTTGCCAAAATGTGCTTAATTTCATAAATTGCCTATATTGTGAGGCTAATGATATTACGGACATCATTCACATATTACAATAGTCATAGTTTTCAAATAGATAAGTTAAATTAATATTTCTGTTAATCTTTGCCTAAATAAAAAAGGCGAGCATAAAGCTCGCCTTTTTTATCCATTAAATAGATATTATTGAATATCATTCATTAATGCGGCTCGAGATGCTTCTGCGATAGGATTCACTAATTGTTCAAAACCATCATAATCAATACCCATTGAGATATCCTTGTTCTCTTTTACCGCTTTAGACATATCTGTGGTTAATTCAAAACGCATAAAATGAACCGCTGAGGTTTTTTCATCTCTATTTCGATCCATGTCTTCATCCGCAATCGCAAAAACTTTATCAAAGCCATTAACCTGAACCCAGACTTTATCTTCAACACCACCCAATCTTGATAATACTTTTGCACGTTCTTCCGCATCACCATACTCAATCATGAACGTTGCTTTCCAGTTGCTACCATCTGGTACTAATGGATTGTAGGTGTCTAATTCTTCATTAATCGCATCCGCTTCAAAAATCTTTTCAATACGCAGCATTTCCTGAATTTGATATTGCATCGTCAAAGCATCTTCAAAATACAACGTTGCATTCTCACCTAAAGCCACGTTACGTGATTTTTTATGATCTAAAACTTTTGCTCTGAAGTCTGCACGTTTTTCTGCGTATTCTTCCAAAGACATTAAGTCTTCACGTTTTAATTTTGTCATCTTACTTACCTGCTTAATTTATATTAGATCAAGAGATTTCAACGCAAAGGGCGCGGAGACGCAAAGAACGCAAAGGAAAACCTTTATGTTTTTTAAAACAATATTCTGATGTAATACTAGTTTCACTTTTGTACCCGTATCTCACCAGTCATTTTCACTTTTATTTTCTTTGCGATCCTTAGCGTCCTTTGCGCCTTTGCGTTGAAGTCTTTTGATTTTGACTTATATACCGTATGCCTGACGTAGCAACGTCATCGGATGTTTGGCTTTGCTACCATCATCCAGGTTATTTTCTATGTGGTGTCCTGCCATCATACAGTCACTTGTATAGTGATCGGGTTCAGCTTGTTTTACTTTATTAACAACCGGACGACAGATCTTGTTTGAAATTGCATTAAATTCTTTTTTCACTGCATAAGTTCCATCATGACCAGAACAACGTTCAATCGGTAATACTTCCGTATTCGGAATGAGTTTTAAAATATCACGTGTTTTGAAACCCATGTTTTGTACACGCAAATGACATGCGACATGATAAGAAATTTTACCTAATGCATTTGGGAATTCTGTTTTTAATTTATTTTCTTTATGACGTAACATTAAATATTCAAATGGATCATAAAATGCAGCCTGGACTTTTTTAACATCTTCATCATCTGGAAACATTAATGGCAGTTCTTGTTTAAACATCAGTACACATGACGGTACTGCAGCCATTAAGTCATAACCTTCATCGACTAATTTAGCTAAGGCAGGAATATTTGCTTCTTTTGCCTTTGCTACAGCGTCTAAATCACCAAGCTCTAACTTTGGCATACCGCAACATTGTTCTTTTTCAGCCAGTACGACTGGAATGTTATTGTGATCAAGCACAGCAACTAAATCTTCATTCATACCAGGTTCGTTACGGTTACCGTAACAGGTAGCAAATAAAGCAACTTTACCATTGGTTAATTCACCGGCATCTACTTCTGTAGTTGTACTGCCAGTAAAACGTTGTCGGAATGATTTACTTTCATACTTTGGTAATTTTGCTTTTGCAGAAATTCCTAGTGTGGCTTCCATTATTTTACGCACAGGCTTGATGTTATTCACAAAATTAACGGTTTGAGCTATTACGGGGGTACCCACAATAGAACCTACTGTATCCGTTGCCGATAATATTTTGTTACGCATACTCGCACCCTGTTCTTTAAATTGAACAGCTTTAGCTCGTAACATGACATGTGGAAAATCCAGATTCCATTCGTGCGGTGGTATGTATGGACATTTTGTCATATAACAAAGATCGCAGAGATAACAATGATCAACGACCTTCCA
>JAGLTQ010000010.1 GCA_023135195.1 Gammaproteobacteria bacterium
GCATGCCTTTAGCCGGAATCTAGAGTTCGTGTAACTGGATTCCCGCTAAAGGCATGCGGGAATGACGAGCATTTCTTATCCCGAGTTCAGGTTAATTAAGATGGTAGGTATCGTATTTTATTTAAAAGACCTAAAAAACGAACTCTTATTATTACAGTGTTCATTGCGCTGATGTTGTTTTTCATCTGGCGATTCATTCGCCCGATGAATATCTTTATTGTTGATGATCGGTTTGCATGGCCGGTTAATACTTCTTCAATACCAGCAGTATTAGGAAATCTAAGCGCAAAAGAATGCGCGACATGTCATCAGGAATTTTATAATGAATGGCAGACAACAATTCATAGCAAGGCGTGGACAGAACCTTATTTTCAAACAGACTGGAAGTTTGATCGTAGTCAGCATTCCTGCCGTTTATGTCATACACCATTAGATCGGCAACAACCTGAAATAGTATTGGGATATCGTGATACAGACAAGTGGGATCCCATTGTAGAAGATAACCCTGATTTTGATCCTAAGTTACAACACGAGGGTGTGACCTGTGCTGCCTGTCATTATCGAGATGGCAAGATTGTTGGGGTGATCGGTAATACGAATGCACCTCATCCAACAAAGAAGCTGGATGATCCTAATCAAGTGTGTGTGCGATGTCATATAGTTGAAGGCGATAAGTGGGATACCTTTTTCCGTTTTCCACCTTGCGGCACAGTAGCTGAAATTGAGAGTTCACGTTCACAGGCAACAACGAATAACAAACTCGCTAATAGAACGGGATTAAGTGCTGAGCATCTGGTATCCGATAGCTCTTTATTTGGCTGTGTTGAATGTCATATGCCGTTGAAGAAACGATCCTTAGTGAAAGATGGTGTGATACGAGATACCAGGCAACACCTTTGGCGAGGTGGACATGATCCAGCGATGGTGAAAAGTGCGCTAACGATAAAATTTTATGAAGATGATCTGATAGATAAAATTCCATCATCTAAAGGTAAGCGACTATTCACTTTGACGATAGTGAATACGGGTGCAGCACATTATGTTCCAACCGGAACACCGGATCGTCATTTAACGATACAGTTACGTGTGCTGGATAAAAATAATAATGTGCTTATTGAAAACATCAATACAATAAAGCGTACCGTAATGTGGCGCCCCTTTATTGTTGACTTAAAGGATACAAGATTGCAACGGGGGAAACCGCGTAATTATCAGATTGATATTTCTGAAGAGAATAAAGCCGTAAGTGTTGAGGCGGTGGTACGTTACCATTTACTGGATGAAAAAAGGCGAAAGCGTATTGGTTATAAAAATGAAACCCCTATCGCTTATGATGTTTTTCGACAAAAAATAGAATTGCAAATGAAATGAAAAATCCGGCTATTTATGATGCCTGGTATCAATCTACTTGAGGCAGCTGGATAGGCCAGCAGGAATTTTCTATTCTTTTGAAACTTTTTAGTCCTAAAGCGGGTCAGAGTTTATTGGATGTTGGTTGTAGTACGGGTTATTTCAGCCTGCGCTTTCAACAGTCAGGCTTACAAGTGACTGGGCTTGATCCTGACGTAACAATGATTGAATTTGCACAAACAAAAGAAAGTCAGGTTAGGTATATTGAAGGTGATGCACCTGCATTACCATTTGCAGATAATTCATTTGATTACTGTTGTGCCATTACAAGTTTATGTTTTATTGCAGAGCCGGAAAAAGCAATAGCTGAAATGCTCCGGGTCAGCTGATATGGCGTGATGCCTGGATTATTAAACCGTCACAGTTTATTGCACGGTTTTAAAAAAATAGCACAGGTTATCAAGGTGCACGTTGGGATACGGTTTCTGAAATAAAACAATGATTAAATCGGCAGTATTGATTCCTTCTGCTGGTATAATTGCACAGACTCTCGAGTCTTTATTACCCGATTATTTCCTTTATGCCAGTTTTTTAGCTGTTGGAATTGAAAAGAAAACAAACGGATAAAATATGCACGCAACTTTACCTTTATTAGAAACAACGGATTTCCCGGCGATTAAGCGTGGGCAACTCGAGACATTACAAGTTAATCTGGGTTACTTATGTAATCAGTCTTGTTTGCATTGTCATGTTAATGCTGGGCCAACACGCAAAGAAAATATGCAAGAAGAAACGGTCGAAGATGTTCTTCGTTTCTTACGAGATAGTAATATTAAAAAATTAGATTTAACGGGGGGTGCACCAGAATTAAATCCTTATTTTCGACATCTTGTGACTGAAGTTAATTCAATGGGCATTCATATTATTGATCGTTGTAACTTGACCGTTTTACATGAACAAGGACAGGAAGACACAGCAGATTTTTTAGCGCAACATAAAGTTGAAGTGGTTGCTTCATTACCCTGTTATTTAGAAGAGAATGTTGATGGTCAGCGCGGTGATGGTGTTTTTCAAACAAGTATTGCCGCAATTAAGTTATTAAATATTTCAGGTTATGGTATTGAAGGAAGTGGTTTAGAACTTAATTTAATGTACAACCCGGTTGGCGCACATTTACCTCCAGCACAGTGTCAGTTAGAGAAAGACTACAAGCGAGAATTAAATAGTCATTACGGAATATTTTTTAACAATCTTTATACTTTAACCAATATGCCGATCAAACGTTTTGGTAGTACCTTAATATCAAAAGGTGAATTTGATAGTTATATGAATTTATTAAAAGATGCATATCAAACAGCAAATTTACAAACGGTTATGTGTCGAAACCTGATAAGTATAGATTGGCAAGGAACTGTTTATGATTGTGATTTTAATCAGATGTTAGATTTACCGTTGATAGAAAAAGGTAAAAAAATGCATTTGAATGATATTACAAATGAAAATCTGGATAAACGTGACATTATTATTGCTGATCATTGCTACGGGTGTACCGCAGGGCAGGGTTCAAGTTGTGGCGGTGCGCTAGTTTAATACTTCGTAGCTTGAGATTGCTTCGTTTTACTTGCAATAACGAAATATAGTACGTAGGTTGGCTCAAGCGTAGCCAACGAAAATATTCGTTGGTTCCGTCACGCACGACCTGAGCGCTAGCAAAGAAGTACTGAATGAAACATGTAGTGGTTCTACAGTGTTCCTTGAACTAACCTACATCAGCATAGAGTGAGAACCATGTTTATTTCAATTATCATCCCTGTATTAAACGAGGAAGGTTCTATAAAGAACCTGCTTCAACAATTACAAGTGTACCGACAGCAAGGACACGAAGTTATTGTTGTTGATGGTGGTAGTACTGATAAAACGGTTTCTATTTCTGAATTATTATCCGATAAAGTTATAACGTCTAAATCAGGACGCGCTATGCAAATGAATAATGGTGCGAGCGAGGCTAAGCATGATATTTTTTGGTTTTTGCATGCGGATACATTAATTCCGGAAAATACAATTGATAATATACAGCAAGCATTAATTACTCAGGAATGGGGGCGGTTTAATGTAAAATTATCGGGGGGGAATATTTTGTTTCGTTTAATTGAGCGAATGATAAATCTTCGTTCATGCCTTAGTGGTGTTGCAACGGGTGATCAGGGTATTTTTGTAAAACGAAAAATATTTGAATCGGTAAATGGCTATTTAAACATCCCATTAATGGAAGATGTTGCTTTGAGTAAAAAACTTAAAAATATATCAGCACCTGTTTGTTTGAAATCGAGTTTAATTACATCGAGTCGTAGATGGGAAAGAAATGGAATCCTATCAACGGTATTACTGATGTGGAGGTTACGCTTTCTATATTGGCTAGGTGTGAGTGCTGATAAGTTAGTGACTCAATATAAATGATGGCTAAGAGTTTAAACAAATTATTGATTTTCACCAAGTCTCCTGTTCTGGGGGAAGTGAAAACTCGTTTGCAACCGGATTATTCTGTAGAGCAGTCATTAACAATCCATAAACGACTCACATTAAATACTTTGGAGTTATCTAAGGAATTAACAGATTTTGAGATTGAATTATGTTGTACCCCGGACAGGAATACGTTGTTTTTTTTAGATTGTGAAAATAATTTTCCAATAACGTTAAACAATCAACAAGGCGATGATCTTGGAGAGAGAATGGCTTTTTCTTTTTCTGTCGCATTACAAACGCATAAAAAAGTCGTTGTCATTGGAACAGATTGCCCTGATATAGATAAGGATTATATTACTCAGGCATTTGATGCCTTAAATGAAAATGATGCTGTTATTGGGCCTGCAGTTGATGGGGGCTATGTTCTTTTAGGGTTGCGAAAATTCTCACTGGATTTGTTTACTAATATTTCATGGGGTAGTAATAAGGTGTTTTCTCAGACGGAAAAAGTATTAAAGGATTTATCCTGGTCATATAAGGAATTAGGTATAATGCACGATCTTGATAGACCTGAAGATTTACTCAGGTATAAAGATTTATTGAATGAAATCAGGGGCTTTTGATCTTTCAGATATTAGGTTAATTTTGAGATTGTTTAGTACTGACAAGGCATTTGTTGTGTATCAATGCATTCCATTGATAGTAGCACATAATGCAGACAGGGCTAAAATTAGCAAAAATAAGACAATAGATGAAGGATTAATAGCCCCTAACTAAAGGAAAGAAAATATGAGTTGGTTAGATAGAATCCCGTTTACAACATTAATTCTTATTTCGTTAATGTTAGGTTTAGCACCATTTGTACCCGAGCCACATGTTGTGGAAAAATTAAAAATGTTATTTGATGGCAGCTTGGCCAAGCCTATTGATATATTTGATTTGTTGATGCATGGAACTCCCTGGATATTGTTAGGTCTTAAGACCATACGACATTTTACTCTTACAGGAAATCAGCAGGATAATGGCTAAAAAACATCTCGTTTTTGTATATAACGCTGATAGTGGTATGTTCAATACCTTAACGGATATTGCGCACAAGATATTTTCACCGCAAACATATGAATGTAACCTATGTGCTATCTCACATTCTTATCTTAGTGAGCGTAGTGAATGGAAAGAGTTTATTGAGGAGTTAGGCGTTGAGTGTGAGTTTCTTCATCGTGATGAATTTTTTAAAAAATATTCTTCAGAAGAAAAAAACTTCCCGATCATATTTGAGCTGATTGATGGTGAGTTAAAGCATGCATTGTCTGCGGATAAAATTAATACTTGTCAATCAATGGATGATTTAAAAGAAGCGATTAATTCTGTTATTTAAATCATTACGACGACTGCATGGAGAAGGTGAAACCAGAGGTTGAGAAGCTGGCCTGGGCCACGCAAGAGGTACGAGTCCATGGATGGACGAAGGTAGAATGCAAGGAGCAATTATCGAGAGTAACGCAGGAGCAGTTACCGGGCGATAGCGTGGCAACCTTATATTTCAAAATATGAACAATCCAGATTGCCGCGCTATCGCTCGCAATGATATGCTTTTTATTGAACTTGTTTTGGAAAGTCTTTCAAACAGCAGCGACCTGACGGATTTCTGACTTCACAGGCGCAGTTTTTTTTCTTTATTTGTTGCGTGATGTAGGTTTTAATCTCAGTATTTTGTGCCGCAAGTGCTTTATTTACACCAAAACAATAACAGACTAACGCATTTTCATCTTTTTCTTTTTTACCGACGACCGTTCTCAATTGAGATTTATTAATAACTGAACCTTCTATTCCAAAATAGACGACATCACAATTCGGATCATCACAGAAGTAGTACTTCTGTTCATCTAGTTTGTGTTCCCATGGAAATTTAACATGTTGTAATATTGTTTTTATATCAACTTTAATATATTCCTGTTCATTTTCCGGACAAGTAAATTTTTGAGGTAATGATTTTTTCTCACAGCCTCTTTTTTCACTATTTTGGTTGCTACAGCAGTTACTCATGACTTAATATTTTTACTTTTTTAAAGTTGAGAGATACCTTCCGTACCCTAGTATAGAGTAAAACAAAAATAAGCAAAGCCGTATTAATTATTTACCCCCTCACTACTGGTTTAACCGAATAATAAGGGAGATAAAGTAAAGCTATTATTACCCTATAAAAACAATAAGTTAGCTTGAGGAAGAGATTTATTGTTTAAGTATGAAAAGTTGTGAGGTAGTAATTAAGTATATACTGAAAAACAGGTGTTACAGATGTTTACAGAAATTGGGAACTAAGTGGAATATTTACTGCCATACTGATAATGAGCACGACGTATAGAACATTAGTTTTGTTCTTTATGTTCTCCCTCCTCAATAGTTAGGTTATTTTTAGGGGTACCGATTGGTACCCCATTTTTTTGTCTGAAGGTTACTACTTGATTTCGTTTTCCATTTGTTCAATGGTGATGTGACGAACATCTTTACCCTTCACTAAATAAATGACATATTCGCAAATATTTTTTGCATGATCACCAATACGTTCAATCGCACGGGCAGCCCACATGATATCCAGCATTTGTGAAATTTTACGCGGGTCTTCCATCATAAAGGTTAAACACTGACGCATCAGGCCATCGTATTCCTGATCGACTTGCTCATCTTGTTTGCTTACTTTAATCGCGGTTTCGACATCGCTACGGGCAAAAGCATCCAGTGCACCATGGACCATCCTGGCAACATGTTCGCCCATATTTTGCAGTTCATGATAATTATTTTTAGGACGTTCAACCTCGGCCAAACGTGTACCCATGCGAGCAACCCGCTCAGCCTGATCGCCAATACGTTCAAGATCAGTAATGGTTTTAATGACTGCAATGACCAGTCTCAAGTCCGTTGCTGCAGGCTGGCGACGAGCAATAATGTGAGTACATTCTTCATCTATACTCACTTCGGCTTTATTGACTTCAACGTCCCTACTAATAACTGCTTCAGCTAATGGAACATTACCATCGGCAAGTGACTGAATGGCATTACGAATTTGTTCTTCAACCAGACCACCCATAGCCAGTACATGGCTGCGAATTTCTTCAAGCTCTGAATTAAACTGCTGTGATATATGGAGTCCGCTGTTATTTTTGCTCATTATAGTTCCTATCCTTTATTTAACCGTAACGCCCTGTAATGTAATCTTCAGTTTGTTTCTTACCTGGATTAGTAAATATCTTATCAGTATCACCAAACTCAATCATCTCACCCATGTACATAAAAGCAGTATAGTCTGAAACTCGGGCTGCTTGTTGCATATTATGGGTAACGATAACAATGGTATAACGATTTTTTAGATCATTAATGAGTTCTTCAATCTTAAGTGTTGAAATAGGGTCTAATGCTGAAGCAGGCTCATCGAGTAATAAAACCTCTGGTTCTATAGCAATGGCTCGGGCAATAACAACACGTTGTTGTTGACCACCGGATAAGCTTAATGCACTGTCATGTAAGCGGTCTTTAACTTCATCCCAAAGAGCTGCACCATGTAGTGATTTTTCAACCACCTCATCTATTGCGCGGCGACTTTTAACACCTTGTAAACGTAAACCATAGGCCACATTCTCATAAATTGATTTTGGAAATGGATTTGGTTTTTGGAAAACCATACCAACACGACGGCGTAGTTCTGAAACATCAATGTTTTTATCATAAATATTATTACCGTCGATGTGAACGCCGCCTTCAATGCGACAGTCATCAACTAAATCATTCATTCGATTAAAGCAGCGAAGTAAAGTCGATTTGCCACAACCACTTGGTCCGATAAAAGCCGAAACTTTTTTCTCTGGTATCGCCAGATTAATATCATGTAGCGCCCGCTTCTCGCCATAATACAGATTAAGGTTGTCTGTTGTTATACAGATAGTCTCATCTTCTAATGTGTTTGAACGTTTTTCACGTCCTAGAGCGCTCATGTTTATACTGTGAGTTTTTATTTGAGTATTCATAACTATTACCAATAATATAAAATATTTTATTACTTTCTCTTAACTTTCTACTGCACGATATTGTTCACGTAAACGGTTACGAATATAAATAGCAGATAAGTTAAGTAAAACAATCACGCCGATTAATAAAAATGCCGTGGCATAAACCAATGGTCGTGCAGCTTCAACATTTGGACTTTGAAAACCAACATCATAGATATGAAAACCTAAATGCATAAACTTCCGTTCCAGGTGAAAAAAGGGGGCGTTCATATCAAGTGGTAATGAGGGTGCTAATTTAACAACACCCACTAACATTAGTGGCGCCACTTCACCGGCGGCACGTGCGATAGCGAGAATCATACCTGTCATCATAGATGGGGTTGCCATCGGTAAAACTGTACGCCATAAAGTTTCTGCTTTAGTTGCGCCTAACGCCAGGCTACCTTCACGAATCGCTTTTGGAATACGGGATAAACCTTCTTCTGTTGCAACGATAACAACCGGTACGGTTAAAATCGCCAGCGTCAATGAAGACCACAAAATACCGGGCGTACCGAATGTTGGAGAAGGTAAGGCTTCAGCATAAAATAACTGATCAATATTGCCACCAAGAAAATAGATAAAGAAACCTAAACCAAATACACCATAAACAATCGAAGGTACGCCGGCAAGATTGTTTACCGCGATGCGAATAATACGAGTGACGGCACCTTGCTTCGCATACTCACGCAAGTAAATTGCTGCAATAACACCAAAAGGTGTGACCAATACCGACATTAATAACACCATCATTACCGTGCCGAAGATGGCAGGAAAAATACCGCCTTCAGTATTTGCTTCACGTGGGTCATCAAAAATAAATTCGCCGATCTTTTGAATATAAAGTGCTATTTTTTCAAACAGGTTAAGTGCATTGGGTTGATATGCACGAACAATTTTAGCAAAGGGTATTTCGATGAGCTTGCCACTCATAGTTTCGGCAGTAATGCTGCCTTGATCAAATTCTCGATAAAGTTTTTCTAAACTCCTGGATAAAACAGCATATTCTTTATCGAGTTCTTTATGTTGCTTGTCAAGTTTAGCTAAATTTTCTGCGCTATCCTCATTATCTAATTCAAGTCTACGTTTTGCTAAACGCAATCTTTCCATTTTGTAGTTAATGCTACCGATATCACCTTTTTCAATATTACGGATTTTTTCATAAATATTTTCAGTATGCGTTAATTGCTTTTCTAGTTCTTGCCAAGCATCGGCACTACCGCTAGTGACGTTTCCACTATGGCTTATGCTTTTAAGGTAACCATAAAAATTACCCCACTCACGGCGTTCTAAAACAATAATATCTTTTGGATATTCTTTTTTCGTTAAATAAGGTTCCAATATCCATTTGAAATCTGCGCCGCTAACATCACGGTTACCTGTTTTAATCAGAAACCGTGTTGCAGTTTCTTTATCCGTTTTTATATTGATGCCTAATGCTGCAAGCTGTTCAAGACTGACTTCTTCGTTATTATGAATTTCACCAATAAGACGAATAGAGGCAGAGTTAGGGCTGGTCACGTTTGCTTGCACGTATTGCGCTTGCATTACTGCTTTAGGCCAAAAGTGTGATAGGCCTTGTATTGCAATTAATAGCAATAAGCCAATAACAATAATTAAGCTCGCACTTACTGCGGCGGCATTGAGCCAAATCCACGGGTCACCTGTTTTAAACCATTTTTTAATCATAAGCTACTGTACTTCTTGCGTAGACGCTGGCGAACAATTTCGGCAATCGTGTTAAACATAAAGGTAAAGATAAAGAGTACTAGTGCGGCAAGGAATAAAATTCGATAGTGGGTACTTTCAACTTCCGCCTCGGGCATTTCAACTGCAACGTTTGCTGCAAGTGTGCGCATGCCCTGGAAAATACTAAAGTCCATTACCGGTGTATTACCTGTTGCCATGAGTACGATCATGGTTTCACCCACTGCGCGACCCATGCCGATCATTACAGCAGAAAAAATACCGGGACTTGCCGTTAAAATAACAACATAGATCAATGTTTGCCAGGGTGTCGCACCTAAAGCAAGTGAACCAAAGGTTAAGTTTCTTGGTACGCTGAATATCGCATCTTCGGTAATAGAAAATATCGTTGGAATAACAGCAACACCCATCGCGATACCGACGACTAAAGAGTTACGTTGGTCATAGTGTAAACCTAAACTATCGCCTAACCATGCTTTCATATCACCATTAAAGAAGAACTGCTCCATGGGTAAACTCAAAGCCATTGATAACCAACCGGTAAACAATAAAACAGGAATCAATAACGCAGCTTGCCAACCATCGGGAACGCGTGTACGTATGTCTTTTGGTAAGTTTTTCCAGGAAAAAGCAAAAATTAAAACACCGGCAGGTAAAATAATCAACATACTAAAGACACCAACCAGGTGACTTTCAATTATAGGTGCTAACCACAGACCGGCAAGGAAACCAAGAATAACCGTGGGTAAGGCTTCCATAATTTCAATGGTGGGTTTCACGTAGGAGCGCATTTTAGGGGCCATGAAATAAGCAGTATAAATTGCACCCATAATGGCGAGTGGCATGGCAAACAACATTGCATAAAATGCTGCTTTAAGCGTACCAAAAGCAAGTGGCATTAAACTAAATTTAGGTTCAAAGTCATTACTGGCAGATGATGACTGCCAGGTATAAGATGGCTCAGGATAACTTTCGTACCAGATTTCATCCCATAACACTGACCATGACATTTCTGGATGTTCATTATCAACATGCCATAGTTGCATATGTTGTTTATCATCTTCAGTGATAAAGGTATTAGCGCGAGGCGAAACGGCTAAAAAGTTTAAACGTGATTCACTGATTGCTTCATGCAATAAAGTACGGTGTGCGGTTGAATGATAAAACGCAAGCTGACCTTTATCATCAATTGCAGCAAAACCTTTGCGGCGTTGTTCCGTCACAATATCGGTAATAGAAGAGTGTTGGCTATTAAAATCACGAATATGCGAAAGGGTTAAGCCTGTTTCTTTTTGTACCGGGAACCATTGGCTGAGTTTTCCATTGCTATCACCAATCAATAGTGATATTTCACCGGTTAAAAAAGTAAATTTGGTCAGTTCTGCACCATCAGCAATAACACGTTTACGTTCAAGAACCTGAACATCGTTTAAATCAGTAATATCAATTAAAGAAACTTCACCATTATTATGTGCAACGTAAAGTAAGCTTTGTGATGCATCAATAAGAAGGTTAGTAACATATTGAATATTCGGAATTTCAATTAAGGTATTTTCAAAACTGATTTCATCAGCATCTTCTTCATCAGTTAACTCATCATTAAAAATAAGTTGGTTCAATAACAAATGATTATCATCTGTGTAAGCAACGATGGTGGCTTTTTCTTCGTCGTGCATTAAACCTATGTGGGTTAATACATGCTTGGTCGAATCTATTTCAATTGGCGCTTTGCCTAATGGATAAATAATTGAAGGGAGAATTTTTTTACCTTCGGCTAAGTAACGTGTTTTATATTTATGCTGCGCAAAAACGACCTGGCCATTGCTTAAACCAAAAGCAACAAAGCCTTTGGCTAGACGGCTGGTGCTAAAACTCGTGATGTTTGTTTTTGCCGGTAAAGCAATGTTGATATTTTCAACAACATCACCTGTCTTTACATTAAAAAATATCGCTTTAGCTTGTTCAGTAAAACGAACCGCAATACGATTTTGTTCTTCAATTGCCAAATGAAGTGTTTTACCTTGACTGGCAGCCGGCATGGGATAGCTTACTGTTTTTTCCATCTCAGCAGAAAGAAATAAGGGATAAACCACATAAGCAAGATAAAAGAAAATCAGTACAATCGACAAAATCACGCTGATACCACCCACCGCCATACTAAAGCTGGTGATGCGGTTTTTTATTGCACGACTGCGATCCATTTTAGTGGTGAGTGTGCGTGCTGGTGTAGGGGCTGTATTGCTTGGATTAGACATGGGGTGAATAATAAAGGGTGAATATGACAGTAATGTGACAAGCTTTAACTTATTGATATTGTTGTGTTTTATGTTTAATTGGAAATAATAAAATGTAAGCAAAAATCACTATTTTACTGTTTATGACAAAATGATGAATTATGATGTCTGAAATTGCTAAAAAAGCAGTTATTTTACTTAGCTTTTGATGATTCGCTTATTAAGCTGGACTATTGTTAATAAGGCTTTTATTCTTTCTGTACTTCACTAGTAGAGTTTAAATACTTATGGATCCAGATTCTTTGTTAGCAGCTCCAAGCATGATTCTAAATACCGGGTTGATTCTCGCTGCGATGTTTGCTCTGTATTTTCTGCGTAGACCAAGGTTGCAGAGTAGTGAGTCCTGGCAGGCAACTTTGACGCCATTATCATCAATTATTGGTAGTGGTTTTTTGATTATGTCGCCGTTATTAGCCAGTGTTGTTGGAGGGCTTTCAGTGATTGCGGTGTTTGGGATTGTTGTTCTAGCATATGCCATCGGCAGCGTTATACGATTTAATATTTTGCATGTAGAGCCGCGAATAAAAGATGGTAGTTTGTCCAAAAGAACGAGGGAAGTTGAATATCTTGGGGATGTTGCCTTAGTTTTGGCCTACATGGTTGCAGTAGCATTTTACTTATCATTACTATCCTCCTTTTTATTAAGTTATCTAGGTATAGAAAACCTCGATTCAGAGCGATGGCTTACAACAATAATCATTATCTTTATTTCAGTTGTAGGTTACACGCGAGGGCTTGGAGGGCTGGAAAAACTGGAAGCTGTATCAATGACAGTTCAGCTTTCTATCGTATTTGCTTTACTACTGGGGCTGGCAAGCTTTTCCTATCTTTTTTATACGTCAGGTGAGAGTTTAAATTTTGATTATCCACAACGTGATCTTAGTACTCAAATAAGAATACTCGCAGGAGCCTTGTTGGTTGTGCAAGGTTTTGAAACGTCACGCTTTCTTGGTGAAAAATACAGTCCGGAAATGCGCGTAGCAACAATGAAGAAGGCGCAAATTATTTCAGGAATTCTGTATGTGGTTTCTGTTGCTCTATTTTTACCCGTTGTTCAGCACCTTGACCTTCAACATATCCAGATGGCAAAAATAGTTGATGTTACTGGCATGGCGGCAATAGTCTTGCCCTTTATGTTAATAGGTGCTGCACTAATGAGTCAGTTTAGTGCGGCAGTTGCAGATACGGGCGGCGGTGGCGGCTTGTTATGTGAGAACAGTGGAAAAAAACTATCGCCAGGTGTCGGTTATCTGGGAATTTCAATCTGTGCAATCTTGCTGGTCTGGGCGGTAGATTTGGTTGAGATCATCACTCTCGCCTCCCGTGCATTTGCTTTTTACTATTTTCTGCAGGCTTTGCTGGCTCTTAATTTTTGTTATCGAGATTGTTCGCCTGAATTACGAATGACTTTGTGGATGCGCATATTGTTCATTAGCGTTGCTATCGTACTTGCATACATTATCTTTTTTGCTATTCCGGCAGAATAAATAAATTATTTGAATAATGATAACGGTTTACATAGTCTGGAACTTACATATCCCTACACAATGAGTAATATAATTTCATGCTTTTTAATTTAACCTGAGAAAGACAGGAAACGTTAAATTTTATGAAGGTTTCCCAGAGCTAGAGCTTAAAGAAAAATAGTTAATTAACCTCAGCTGCGTGTAAGAAAAAGCATGTCATTCCCGCATGCCTTTAGCGGGAATCCAGAGGTTTTACTTTAGATTCCGGCTAAAAATCATACCGGAATGACGGTGTTTTAGAGAATTAAGGATATTTACTGATATATTTTCTTATGCGCAGCTGAGGTTAATTAATAGGCTTAAGTAAGATTGCTGCCTATTATTAACGAATAAATAACGATAAATAAGGAAACATTATGAACAATGAGACGGGCGAACGTGCTCACTGGAGTTTTTGGTTAATCAGTATTTATTTTTTAACCTCGCATATTATGGGTAGCATGAATTTTTTTTTGCAAATGAATGCCGACATGGTTGCTTCATTTCCTGAGACATATCGAGCGATCATAGAAGGTCGACCTATATGGGCCACAGCAGGTTTTGCGATAGCTATTTTTGGTGGTATGTTAGGTTGTCTTTTGCTTTTATTTAGAAAGTCGATTGCATTTTTTTTGTTTATAGCGTCAATGCTCGGTATGCTTGTAACAATGATTCATACATATAATATAGTCACTTCTACAATTAGCTTTAGTATCATTGAGATCTTTATTATTATGATTTTTCCGCTGATAGTGGCAGTATTTTTGCTCTGGTATTCAAAATTCGTTGAGAGAAAAGGTTGGATTAGTTAGGAATAATTATAGACAATAAAAAACCCGGTACAAAGACCGGGTTTTTTATTTAAGAAGTGAACGATTATTCTAATTTACGTAACTGCTTCTTAACTTGCTTAGCACTTAATGGGATGTAACCATCTTTGATTACAACTTTTTGTCCGCGCTTAGATAAAACCATCTTGATGAATTCCATTTGCATTGGAGCCAATGAACGGTTTGGCTGCTTGTTAACATAA
>JAGLTQ010000100.1 GCA_023135195.1 Gammaproteobacteria bacterium
AAAATGATGGATCCGTCACGTTGTGACTTGATCCATCCTACAAATTAAACCTGTACTGATAACATATAATTTTTTATTTACAGGCAATAGCCGTGAACCCGCTCCACGCCCTAAGGACGTGGTTTTATTTTTCAATAAATATCACCTGATATGTTCAGGTTCATCTTTCTCAAGATAGGCTTCTTCTTCTTCTGACAGTTCTACCTTATCAAAGCCGTTAATCATAGGCATAACATGTTCTTTAAGTGAGTGGCCAGTGGTCAACAGGTAGACGTGTATGATCACAAATATCAGAATGGCAAAAGCAACTGCAGTGTGAAACATGGCTACCCACGCCAACGCCTCACCGGAGGCTGCACCGCCCCATAAAGAATATAGTAGATAAAGCAGACCGCTGATCCAGATCGCAGGAAACAGGAATAGTTTAAGTGCTAAATAAGATAATGCCTGAAGCGGATTATGTTTGCGCCAGTATGCTTTGCGGTAAGGGTGACGTTCTCCCTTAAATATTCCGTAGGCATAAAACTTTGCCACTTTTAACAACCCGTTACTTGTGGGTACATAATGACGCCAGGTGCCGGTGGTCAAATGCCAGAAGATCGCAAAGACCCACAACAACAGAAGTACCAGCGCACTCCCCGTATGCCAGTTAACTACGGTTTTGAAATCAAGCACAGCATAGAAACCATGAATACCAAAACCGGTGAATAGCAATACCATAATTAATATCATTTGTGACCAGTGCCAAAAGCGCTCGAAACGAGTAAAAAGCATAATGTTACGCATGGTCATGATTATTTCCTCGCCTTATTAAATACAAACCGAATCAAGCCGTGGGCAAAAACCCCAAACAAAGTAGCAGCAACAGCCAGTAATCCGATAATATCTAACCAATAGTTACTACCTCGTCCAGGCAGATAGAAACCTTGCAGATCTTTTAATCGACCTTCTTTAGCATGGCATTCGCCACACGCAAGTGCATCCTCTTTGGGTGCGACCATGTGGGTGATGGGCCAGTAAGAGTAAGTTTCAAGAAAACCGTACTCTCCACTATAGGGTAAATTATTTTTTTCCATCCCTGCTTTAATAGCTTTACCAAAATCATAGTTGCCCCAGTATGCATCCTTATCCTCACCCCACAGGTGCATGTAAACCAGAGTGTTGTTGCCTTTGTCATAAGGTTGAAAAGTATGCATCTGCTTAAAGGGCCAAATACGCGAATTTTCATCATTAGCAGCACCGCTGTAACGATTAACATCCACTGGGCCACTGGACGGATCAAACTTTGTGTCGATAGTGGTGTAAATCATCTGGCCGTCAAACCAACCATAATGTGGTACAAAGTTTTCATCATATTTAAAGCTACCCTTAATTGATTTATAAGTAGCGCGATGTTCGCCATTGCCCTGGGTGTAGTTCTTCTCTTTATAACCTTCACCATTTTTAGTCTTGCCAGCAGTTCGCCAGTCCCAGTCAACTTTAGTGGCAACACCACCACGGGCAATAGTTGGAATATGACAAGTTTGGCAGGCAACCCTATCGACATGATTATTTAGTTTAATGTTGGCCAAACTGTTGATCGGATGTGGTGAAGCGCTGTGGCACGATTCACAAGTAGCAACATCACGACGTTGCCCGGGTTTACCTGTGCCTTCAGTATCTTTAGCGATCACATCATAGCGGCTACCTGTCCACACATGTTTTTTAGTCACATGGCATTCAGTACAAGGAAAATTAGCACCAGCCTCATTCATATGTACATCCAGTTTTTTATCCGGATGGATGAGTGATGAATCCAGGTCCCCATGTTTTACACCATCACCGCCACCACCATAGAAGTGGCAACCGCCACAATTTTCACGAGCAGGCAAGCCGACATTCTGTGCCACCTTGCTCCACTGGATCGGCTGCTTACCTTCAAACATTATCGAGCAAGCTTTGTTGCCTTTACTGGGAGGTGTTTTGTAGTAAGTACCAGTACGGTCATGACAGACCACACAATCAATATTATTCTCATTGGTAAAATCAAAGGTTTCATCCTTCCAACCATAACCGGCATGGCACTGCGCACACATACCTTCATTACCACGAGAGTTTGTGCAAAAAGTATTGACCAGATATTTCTTACCCAAAAGCTGGCCTGTTTTCTTATTCTCGTAAGTCCAGGTCCAGTGTATATTTTTCATAAACTGATGACCTGCCTCGGTATGACACTTTAGACAAGCTTTAGTAACCTCAGGGCCACCATTTGGAAAGGACGCTTTCAGCTCTTCAAATTTAGAGTGGTCAGCGGTGGAATTGGAGTCTGTACGCTTAGTAGGTTGTTCCACCACCTTATCCAGACGAAAGTTCATGTCAGTATCTATTTTCTGAGTAGATTGAACCGAAGCCTGAGTAATAGATGTTATTGAAAACAGCAATAAACCGAAGAGCAAGCTTAATGCTGCTTTTGATGTAATATGTTGACTGATGATGAACATGATTTTTTTCTCACTACAACGCACAACAATTTCTAATTAGATTAACGCTAACTTGATAGTTTGTCTACTGTATAACTTAGCCTACTCTAGCGGGAAAGAATTATTCTAAAAAGAAAAAGTATCATAACGACTTATTTTTACGGCATTATCCCACCAGTGAGATGATAGCCCTGCTTTCATTTTTAAATGATTTAAAAATTCTTTTTTATCTGGCAATTGCTCCCATACACTGGGTAAAAATGTACCACGATTGTATCCAGACTCGAGAATCAAACCATCAATATTTGGACGAATTTGTTCTAGTAAATCTTCTTCAGATTCAAATATCATTGGTTCCGGTTTACCCAGTACAGAAATTTCAACATCAAGTTGTTCGTACTCATTGTCCTGCAAAGCAGGAAACCGGGGATCCTGAAATGCGGCAGAATAAGCATGTTCAGCGATATCATTGATTAGTGGTTGGTAAGCTTCCAGTGCACCAATACATCCCCGCAGTTCTCCATTTTTATGCAGGGTGACAAAGGTGGCGAGGTTTTGTTGTAAGTCACTTGAATAATCGCTGGCGGCAATCTGTAGTGCACTGCCCTTTTGTAAACCATGCTTAATAGATTGACGGGCTATTTGAAGACAGACTTTCTGATCTTCAGTCGTTAATTTAATGGAAGACATAAGCACCATATCCTACAACACGACTTTTATCGCCAGCAGTATCACCCGAGTTTCTCAAGTCGAGAATATCAACAGTAAGATTTTTTTCTTCGGCTACTGTTAGCATTCCCTTTAAACCATTGCGACCACAAGCATCATCAAAACCAATAAGATCAGGTTTTAAATTTTGAATAGCATCACTAGTTAAACGATCAAGACGTCTTGCCTCGTTGTATTCATGGTAATGACTAAGATCAGTACTAATAACAATTAAGGTGTGTTCATCATCCCAAAACTTCTCGATGACTTCAGCAACATCATGCCGTTCCGCTTCGCCAACAACAATTGGAATCAGTGTGAACTCACCAAGTATTTCCTGTAAAAAAGGTAACTGTACTTCCAGACTATGCTCTTCACGATGCGCCTGTTCTGAAACAATTACTTGTGGAAGATCTGACAGTTGTTGAATACCTTTTTGATCAATCGGGATATTGCCCAGAGGCGTATTAAAAACATCAGATTCAGGAACGGCTAAACCGTTAAATGCAACTCGATGAGAAGGACCAAGCAAAACAACACGATTTATTATATCTTTAAGCGGGACAATTTGTTTATAAGCAGAAGCGGCTATTGGACCAGAATAAATATAACCGGCATGCGGAACAACAATCGCTTTTGGAATTATCTTCTGCTCATTAGTAACCTGCTCCAGATATTGGTGAATATCAGCTTTTAACGACTGTTTATCTGCCGGGTAAAACATGCCTGCTACCGCAGGCTGCCTAATCTGATTCATAATAAATACTCCTTATATTATAGCGAACTAGTATTTTATGACCTATTATAATAATAGGGGTATTTTCCATACTTGCAATAATAAAAATTCACGTTCTAAGACCGTGGTTTTGCTCTCACCCTATAAGGGTGTATAAAATCCAAAACCCATCATCCTCTGTAGGTGAGTTCAAGGAGCGCTGTAGAACCGCTATGCGTTTTACCTCAGAACTGCAAACTGTGCAGTCCATCAGGTACTACTTCGCGTTGCTTAGGTCGCATCAGCACTTCTTCGCTATGCTCAGTCTCGCGTGACGGAACTAACAAAAGATGCAAAAAAGACAACAAATGATGGATCCGTCACGGTGTGACTTGATCCATCCTACAAAATAAATCTGCACAGATAGCATCATTTTTTATTTGCAGGCAAGAGCCGCGAACCTGCTCCACGCCCTAAGGACGTGGTTTTATTTTTTAATAAAATATTGAAATAGTGTTCTTCTGCCATTATGTAGTTAATATACGTAATATTAAATTAGGTGCTGTGATGTCTGATCCTTCAGTTGTTAAAACAAAATACTGGCATTTGCTGGATGATGGTCGTGTTCAATGCGATTTGTGTCCACGTGAATGTAAGTTACACGAAGGGCAACAAGGCCTGTGTTTTGTGCGCGCCAACCAAAATAATGAAATAGTATTAACCACTTACGGGCGTTCGAGTGGTTTTTGTATTGATCCTATTGAAAAAAAACCCCTAAATCATTTTCTCCCCGGTACGCCTGTATTTTCATTTGGAACCGCTGGTTGTAACTTAGCCTGTAAGTTTTGTCAGAACTGGGATATTAGTAAATCACGAGAAATGGATACTCTGGCCGATGCTGCCAGTCCTGAAATGATAGCAAAAGTGGCGGCAGAATATGACTGTAAAAGTGTTGCCTTTACCTATAACGATCCTGTCATTTTTCATGAATACGCCATTGATGTCGCTAAAGCCTGTCGAGAAAAAGATATTAAAACAGTGGCAGTAACAGCAGGCTACATAAGCCCTGAGCCTCGTGTAGAATTTTTCGAATACATGGATGCAGCTAATGTTGACTTAAAAGCATTCACCGAACGCTTTTATCATAAGATTACCGGCGCTCATCTTGAACCTATATTAGACACATTAAAATATATTAAACATGAAACAGATTGCTGGCTTGAAACGACGACTTTAATTATTCCCGGTGAAAATGATTCAGAAAAAGAAATTACCGAAATGTGTGAATGGGTCGTAGAAAATCTAGGCCCGGATATGCCAATGCATTTCAGTGCATTTCATCCGGATTTTAAAATGATGGATATACCGTCAACACCCTCCTCAACGTTAACCATGGCAAGAGACATCGCAATGAAAGCAGGTGTACGTTATGCCTATATTGGTAACGTACATAATAAAGATGCAGATAGCACATGGTGTCATCAGTGTGGGGAGTTATTAATAGAACGTGATTGGTATGAATTAGGAAAATGGAATTTAAATGCCAAAGGATGTTGTAAATCCTGCGGCACTAAAGTGGCAGGGATATTTGAAGCAACTCCGGGTCACTGGGGTGCTAAACGATTACCGGTGAAAATGTCATCTAAGGTATGAAAAGTCATTTTCTAATCAAACAAAATAGTAGCTATGTTCTTTTCATCATAAATATCAACTAAAAAAACTGAGCAGATTATAGAAGTAAAATATTTTATAGCGGCCAGCAGCTAACATGCGACGGTTATCTTTACTTAATATTTAACCTAACTAAAAGAATAGTTTCATGCCGGCAATTATCATCTATTTTAATTGCAGTATGTTTTACAAACTATTTACTTTTCAACTTTCTATTGCTGCCTACCTTTATTTCAACGGGATAATGATCGCTGAAAGGTATTGGTGTCACTTTGTAGTCGAACAATGATAATGATGAGGTAATGTATAATCGGTCGAGCCGCCTACTTTTTTCACCATAACCTGCAGTAGCCATGGCCAGTTTATTTTTTTTCACATCATAAGTAGGGTGATTTATAAAGGGCGTTAAGGTAGCAGCATCGTTTAGCTTATATGGTGGTTTATAATAATATGGACCATCTATTGAAAAATTAAAGTCACCCAAAAGAATAGTATTTTTGTGCAGTAAAGTTTTAAGTGATTTTATTTGCTTCTGACGGAGATAACGACTACTTCTGGAATCAAGACTTTCAAGATGAACATTAATAACTCTAATCGTCGTACCATTATGCACTATATCTGAATAGACTGCAGCTCGCCCCATAAAAGATTGAAAATCAAACACACCCGAAGTTGTCGGTAGTGTTTTTGATAAAATAAGATTAAAGTATGATCCTGACGGAGTTTTTGGTGTTATTGTATATTTTTTTTCAAGCGTAGAATCCTTAATGTATTGATAAAAACGAGGCGTCACTTCCTGTAACGCAATCACATCTAAATTTTCAGATTGAATATATGAAATAATTTTTGGATAACGTGTTTCACCTGTACTATCATCAAAGTAGACATTGTATGACATAACCGATAAATCGGACGCCTTTATTAAAAGGCTAAATGGCAACAGAATGATGAATATTAAATATCGCATAAATAATTATAATTCCAGACAAACCAAGACTTTACTTATAGCCATTCATTGTTAATGATACAAATGAAATGATGATGAATCGAAGTCTGCTATAAAAAATCATTACTGATAAAACAGAAACTATAAATGCAAGCCCCCATTCTAACCAACTCTCATTAAACTTTATCAGTACCGTGAGCGGATGAAGAAAACTCACCTGTTGCTAAATAAGCAATCCTTCATCATTTCTTTTGGCAAGCAGAGTTAAAATGATTTTTTTACTCTTATTATTAATAAATAATATTTTTTGTCTTAATCGTTATCTTCGTGAGTGTTTGTTTGAGTTCATTAAGGTCTGCTTCTGATTTTATATTCGTAGCTGCTTGTGCATTTATTTTAATTCATTTTTTTTCATCATCATCTATCCTCACCCAATTACTGAGTTAATAATAAACAGTTACACAGATTTGTTTACAGGCTCATCGACGATGACTTAAGGTTCAGAGATACCTAATACATTTAACTTAATCCACATATTTGCACCATCAGGTATGAATGGAAAATGATTATCTTCAGCCAAGCCGTTACGATTAATTTCCTCGATAATAGACTCTAAAATAAATTCATTCCCTATTAGCAACCAGGCAACCCCCGGTTTTCGCGTTTTGAGGTAACAAGTTTCCCCACCAAAAATTATGCCTGGCTCACGAAAAGGGATAAAGCTACGTCCTTTCTCACATTCAATACTGGCGATTTCAGGGTTTTGTGAAATGATGCCTGGTTTATACCCCCACCAACCAGGGTAGCCGTTCCCTACAACGAGTATTTCCCGCTTTTCTTTTACTTGTAATGTAATAACCGGCTTGGCAGTATTTTTATCCAGCAAAGATTCATAGCTATTCCTAACTCCTGTACAGCCAGACAAAAGTAATGAAGCAATCCCTATTATAAATAAAAAATTTACTTGATTCATATATCCTCGCACTATCATATTTTAGTGTAAATAATAAGTAGACTTAATAACACCCTGGATGAGGACGAGTATAAGAAAACCAGCTTCCCCCCCTAAAATAATTATACCCTAACCTTTCTTTACATCATCTTTTAAGTAAAAAACCACGTTCTAAGAACATGGTTTTGATCTCACCCTATAAGGTGTATAAAACCGCTCATCCTCTGTAGGTGAGTTCAAGGAGCACTGTAGAACCGCTGCGCGTTTCCCCAAGAACTCCAAAGGAGTTCATTAGGGATGACCCAACTACACTTTGTTTGTTCTGGCCTTACCTCAGGACTGCAAACTGTGCAGTCCATCAGGTACTACTTCGCGATGCTTAGGTCGCATCAGTACTTCTTCTCTGCGCTCAGGTTGCTAGTGACGGAACGAACAAAAAGGCTAAAAATGATTGAGCCGTCACGTTGTGACTTGATCCATCCTACAAATTAAACCTGTACTGATAACATAATATCTTATTTACAGGCAATAGCCGTGAACCCGCTCCACGCCCTAAGGACGTGATTTTATTTTTTAATAAAGCCTTTCGACTACAAATTGTTTTTCTTCATGCATTAATATTTTAATTTAATTTATAACTAATTTTACTTTAGTGCATTACGCCTTAACGTATTAACAATAACATCTCTGCGTTTATATTTTTTCACGGCTTCTTTTGCTGTTAATTTCTCACCATTAACTTCCCAATAAACCTTATCAATACCGTGAGCGGATGAAGAAAACTCACCCGTTGGTAAATAAGCTATCCATTCATCATTTCTTTTTGCAAGTAGAGTTAAAATAAGATTTTTACTCTTATTATTAATAAATAATATTTTATTGTCTTTTGATACCTTCACCAATAGTTTTTTATTGGGGAATAAAGCATTATTTCCCCACTTTGTATGAGAACCAATGTTGGAAGGATTCTTTGATGACAAAGCAGCCGCTGACCTTCCTGTTTTTATTGAATAAACAGTGGATTTATTGCTCTTCTTATCAGTGATAATCACATTTTCATTATCTTTAAATGAAAGCTCACCTACCTGTTCAAAATAAATTTCTTTCTTTCCTGTTTCAACATCAAATACACGCGTCAACTCTGATAATGTTTCATCCTGTTTCCAGCCATCAACCCACGCCGTTGATAGCGCGATACGCTTTCGATCCGGACTAATCGCAAATGAATTGAACCAGGAATCAGTAAGATTTTTATATTTAAGAATATCTGTAACCATGTCGACCTCTAATTCATAATAAGAATTAGTTTTTAAGTCAACCACCATTACTACGCCAAAAAAGTTCCCTTTATTCATTGAGGTGAAAGCTCGACCTGCTAATAAAATGCTGTTTTTATTAATAGACCATTTATCAATAATAAAATTAGGGTCGGCAATTTCTTTTTCAGTTCCATCTTTAATATTATATTGCACAATATAAGTCCGTTCAGCTTTGTTGTTTTTAATTAAAGCATAAATATTATTTGAATTTTTCAAATCTGAAATAACACTTTGGAACCTTCCCTTCCAGCTACGAATTTTTTCTCCATTAATAATCGACCAAACGTGTAGTCCTTCCTGATCCCAGGTAATAAGCTGGTTTCTTTTAGTATCAGCATAAGCACCGCCCGTAACAACAGCTGATTCTCCACTGTATCTTTTAACTCTTTCAAGTGACTGCGAATCATAAAACTCATATAAATTACCCGTAATATCATTTGCAATAATTCGTTCACCATTATTTATATATTGAATTCTTAATTCATTCTTACCGGTATAGACTTCAGTAATAATTTTCATTTTTTCATAATCAACTAAAATTAAATTGTTACGGCCGCGCCAATCATTGATAATTATTTGAGGCTTAGAAGGATGTGCTGCAATGAGTCTACCTAGCACAGGAATTTTAATGCTTTTATGCTTAAAGTTATTTTCTGTATCCCACCTATGTAAGATGGAACGATTATCAGCACTGAAAATATATTTTCCATTAGTACTAACACCTAACGCATGAGGCCAGCTTACTTCTGTAAGACGATGTGTCTGCTCAAGCGTTTCAGCATCAAAAATACGAATCGAACCACCTGCTGAACGCTCTAATAATGCAAGATATTCGCCATTAGCAGTCCAAAACATAATGTCAGCACCGTCTTGACCTTTTACCTCTCCTTGTTTAACAACAGCATTTTTTTCTACATTATATTTAATGAGTCGGCCATAGTTCCAAATTGCTATTTCGTTGCCATTAGGACCCCATGCAAGTCCCGAGGTTTTTTTGATCATAGGTAATTGACTGCTGAACCGATGATTTTTAAGATCATAAATCAACATTACACTTCCTAAATCATCTTTTAACTCCGTTGCATACGCAACATAACGTCCATCTGGTGAAAAGACTGGTTTGGTCATTGATTTTGTATAATCTTTATCAAATATTGCATTTTTAAACTGATCAATAATAGAAAGATTATTAGCATCCCAGTGGTTATAAATAGCGTCACCATTAGTAGCAATAAAAGTTTTTTGTTCTGGATGCACAACTAACCAGTGAGAAGATACAGATGTTGTGGCAACTACTTTTGCTGAATTACGTTTATTTTTAGAGATTTTATTTGTATTGTTTTTTCTTTCGATATAATCATTAACAATAGATTCTAGTTTTTCAGGAAACCAGGAGTCAGAATTTTTCATAGATGATTTATATTTTTTCAAATATCCAGCAGACTTATCATAATTCCCGTCATAGAGATTGGCTTTTGCTAAAGCAATAAATAAGCCTCGTTCATTTTTTTTGTATTTTTTTTGAATATCTTTTAATAAAGAAATTGCTTTTTTAGCACGGAATGTTGGATATAAAACTTCCTGGCTATATTCAACTGTATAAATTCGTTTATCAATATAGACATGAGAGTTGTTAATTGCGCGTAAATAAATACTTTCTGCTTTATCATAATCCTTTAAATATGCATACTCTTGAGCAAGAGAACCAAGTACATCAGGATTGTTAGGTAATTTTTTCTCTGCCGCTTCGAGTACTTGCAATAAATTTCTTGAGCTATAATTTTTAACCAGCTCCTGTCTTATGTCATCTACAACTTCAGAAGTAAAATAATATTGATTAGCTTTCTCATACAGTTGATAAACAGATTTATACCCAGCCTTTTTTGACTTGTAAGCAAGATCTTTGATTAATTTATGAATAACGATATCTTTTAGCTGTTTATTTCTTGGTGCTGCTGCTGAGGCTTTTATATCGTCAATTGCTGTAAAAATAGCAAGACCATATGCGCGATCACCACTATGTCTTTTTCCTACAATGCCATCTGGATACCGAGTATCAATTGAATGCAACCATAAATCACTTCGCAATATACCGCCACGCTTTAATAATGCAGAGTTAGAATACTTATCAACTTTTTGTTTGTATCCCTTCATTTTTTTGTAGATTGATGCTCGCGCATAATCAAACACATAGATATCATTTCCAATAACCGCGGCATATTTATCAATAGCCTTTAATATTTCTTTGTATTGAAATTTACCTTTCTTTTCTTTATAAAGATCTACAAACTTTATAAAAAAATTATAATTCAAAAATGATGGCGCAACTTCTATGCCTCGTTTAACAGCCATAATTTTAGAATTAAAGTCTCCCATGAATGATTGATAATGTAGGGTATTCGGATTATTAGGGAATTTAGCAACTAATTCAGACAGGTATTTTAATTCAAGATTATCCTGACCATTTTTACTGGCAAGATAAGCTTTTGCATAAAGCCCCCCCACAGTTTTTGGATAGTGTTTAGCAAGATATGCTCGAATTTGAATTTTCTCAGCACCGCTTGGAGTATTATGTGACAGCAAGAGCAAATCATCTGCACTAACCTCTGCATATTTATTATTACTCGTTATTGCACAACTGCTGGAAGCAACAACTGCTAGCAACAATAAGAACCTCATACCTAATATGTAAAAATTTTTCACTGCAAAGACTCCTAAACTGCATAAATATTCATTTACTGTAGATAAATCAACCATTTGTTTGTTGATAACTTTTCAATAGACTAAAAAATTACTTTCATCACCAATATGTATAGAGATGCAGTAAAAGTAAAAATATCAGCATAACCAGGTAAATTTTGTAGATTTGGGGTTAAATATAATTAAAAGAGCCAATCTATATGATTGAACACATTTAGAATCATTATAATTATATAAATACAATCCTATATCTTATAAGTATATAACTGGAAAATAGTGAACAATAGACCGGCATTTTTACTCCGTCCTTTAATTTTATTGGTTAAAAAACAATCAAAAAGTAAGGAAAATAGTAAGGTTTATTTTATAGACATGTAAGTAATATTTATTCTTATTATTTCAATTGGATCAACTGAGCCATATTGAATATAAAACATATTATTTCATGGTTCCCATTTGCTGTATGGGGACTTGCAAAGCAAAAATAACTAAGGCAAACCATATAATACAAATTAAAAGTGAAATATTTAGAAAGACAAAAGACTTCATATTTACACCTGATTTTTTATTGTGCAATGAATAATCGTACACTTAAAATTAGCATAACAAAACATAAAATATAGCTAAAGCCATATACCTTAAGAATTATTAATGTAACTGCAGGCAAAGATGCATCGAAAATCTTGTAAAGACCAACAAATGTTAACTCCACAACGGGTGCTAAATAATATATTGTAGTGACAAGCACAATAGAGAAAGTAAAATATACCAATGGAATTGAAGCTGCAATGCTCCTGGACAGTACAATTTTATTATTCATATATGACTACCTAATCCCTTAATATTTTTACTCTAATAATGCTACGCATTGATTAAACTTATCATATTCTTTCTTAAAATCTTTAAAGAATACAGCCCCATATTCTATCGCATTTGTATCTGTGTTGAACTCCAATGTTAAATCTTCATTATTCAAAAGAGACCTGGCAATATCTAAACTTTCAAGGGATGATGAAAGATAGATTGCTTTCCTACCACTTCCATCACTAAAGTAGTTCATAGACGAACGAAGACTTTGTGAGCTTATTTGTATCCCTACTCCTTCTTCTAATTTTAGAAGACTCTTTTGTTCAAGCATAAAACCAACATCACCAAGAAATAACTCCTGTGCTACTTCAGGAAATTTACTTATTTCGGACGCACTAAGTTTGTACATACCAATTTCAGCAATATGTCTGTCTGAATCCATGTCAAGTACCGGACTATGCAATATACAGCTAATATTTTTTTCACTATCAAACTGCCAATTTTCAGCCATTACATTTAATGACAGCGATAAAAAAACCACTATAGTTAAAAACAGGGTTATTTGTTTTGATATATTAAATTTCATTGGAAACATCCATTTTGTGATTAGTTACTAAAACAGATGCGATTTATTTACAAATATCAGGATATTTCGGTAAATTATATACAAGAAAATTTATATTGAATTCTTATTCATCAAGAGATGCTATTCTTTTATCTAATAATGAAATGTTTTCTAATTTCCCGGCATTTCTCTTATTAATATCCACATCTAGATGATATGTATGATTTTTTATAAATTTTAGTTGAATATTAAGCCAGTCAAACTCATCAACTTCATTTTTAAAGCTTATAACCTCAGCCATCAGATCATTTCCCCTTACAACAAAATCATCTCTATGCAAAGAATCCAGATCAGAATCACATATTATTTTTTCAAGCAAGGTAGAAGGTTTTTGAGGAATTTGAGTAGAAATAATTAATTTTGTAATTATTTCTATCTGTTCAGGATTGTAATCATATTGAGGCAAAATTTCTTCGGCCATTTTTGCGCCAATACTTTCATTATTTTCATACTGCTGAAGATATCCTAAATCATGAAATAAAACAGCTGTTTTTAAGATTGTTAAATTTCCCTGGTTAATATTTACCTTGCTGGCAAAAGTTATTGCTACAGGTAAAACATCACCCATCGTATGCCAGGCATTATGATATGTAAGCTTTGAATCAAGACCTTGAAGGCATTTCTCAACGTATGTTTTTACTTTAGAATATTGCATTAATGCTCATTTTTTATACATATGATATGCAGGTATTATTCCATGCCCCTTAGGCAATACAACCTGACCAGCGTATGCAAAATTGAAATCACTAAGTTTTTCAACATTAGCCATTGCGGTAAATGTTTCACTTGCATATATATATCCAGGAGGTGTTATCGGCTCCATGCGTGCCGCACGATTAACGTAATCACCACATAGTTCCAGATTTTTAGTAACGGGTTCAATGTAAGAATAAACGGGGCCGGCATCAAGAGAAATCCGTATTGTTAAATCTTCTGGCAAGCCATATTCCTGCCATTGTGTAGCAACAATAATATTTTTTATCTCATTCGCGCATTCAGCAGCAATATTGAGTGAATTAAAAACGATAAAAAGTCCATCCCCTTGAGTACGTTTAATTAAAATACCTTCATTATATTTTTCAAACACCTCACTTATATATTTTAAAAAAACAGTAGAAAACGTTACTAACTGCTTCTCATTAAGTTTGCTATACCCTTTTACATCGGCAAATAAAAGAGGGAGAAAATTATAATAACCAACATCAGTACCGTAACTGGATAATTTGCATTCTATTAAAGATGGCAGAAACTTATTTTCATGAAGCGTAATTTCTCGGACACCATTAACCGGATCAATAACAGTAATGGATGGATTTTCCCTTGACCATAAATCAATCACAGAAGATGTTCCACCAATGTTGTTATTAGTAACTCCATTCCATATGGATAAATATTCTACTTCACTATTTATTACCTTTGCCCTGGCAACAGCAATACCTAAAACAAAGCGATTAGTAAAATCATAAGCAGGCTCATTAGTCACATCATTATATTGCGACAAAATGACAACCCGACTTGCTTTATTTAATAAAACATCAAATCGATCACCCCAATTACCTTCTAGCACAGTATTAACGCTATGTTTTTTAAATCTTTCAATGTCATGAGGAAGAATAATATTAATTTCCCCACCTTTACTAACAACCTCTTCAAGGAATAATATATCCGATCCACATGCTGCAGATGAATAAGCTATGCAATCCTCGTATTTACTTAATTGATTCTTAATTTCATTTCTAACAAAATTTTCTCTATTAGCAGGAAACCTGGCTACCTTTACACCAGGAACATCTATCATATGGCCTGAAAAAACGATTACCCTCGGTTTTTTAAAGAGCTCATCAAACATATCAAACTCAATATTTTTGAAGCTTAGTATTTTTTCTACTTGCTTATGCATAGAGTTTTTTCCACGCATGTCTTTGCCAACTTTCACAATGGCTGACTGGTAAAATGATTTCGCAGACTCAATATCGCCTAACAATAATGCTGCCTCTCCCAACGTTGCATACACCCAATACATAACATCAATAGAATTACGTTCACTTTCATCTATAATCTGGTTGCAAATGGTTGTAACCTGGTTTGCTATTTTTATGCTTTGTTCAGCTTCCCCTTGTAACAAGGCAATAGTAGCGGCATTAATACCATTATAATAAGCATTATTTTTATTTTTATTTTTTAATGATGTTTCAAAAGCAGTGAAATAACATTCAAATGATTTTTTTAAATATTCTTTTTTCTCTTTACCATTAACACCTTCTGAGAGTGCCATTTCTTTATATGTACGACCTAATAAACCCAATGTTGCACTATCTACTTCTTTAGAAATGGCATATAAATTATTTAATATTATTGAGGCCTCTTTAACTGCACCTGTTTCTGCCAATGCTAACGCCTGCTGCTGGTTTATATGGATATATAACCTTTGATTAACATCAGTAAGATTTACAGGATCAAGAAAACACTCTAAACCTTCTGAAAAAACATCATAGGCAAGAAGTGGTTCAGATGACTTCAAAAAACATAATCCGAGTTGGTAATATATATTTGGCTCAGACTGCCAACTCGTATAGTTATGTTCTCGCCAGAGAGAAATAAGCTCTGGTAACAATAAGCTGCAATCCAGAATTGAGTTAAGCTGGTGGTCTACAACTAATTTTTCATGCTCAGACAAGATAACAGTATTAGGGGCTGTGATTGTATAGCCAAGCTTAAGAGTCAGCTTTAGCGTTTCTAATACACTATTACGATCATATTTTTTGTCATTTTCAGAGAGCTCATCATAAGGAACCAGGCAAGGATGCTGTTTATTAACATCATCTCTTCTCCCCCCATAAACCCATCCATTATCAAGCCGCTCTTGCGACCAGACTTCATGAATATTTCTGGAAAGTTGTTCTTGTAAATCAATTAATGATTTTTCAAGCTCAATGCCAGATGTATCAACGGATTTAGGAATATATTTTTCCATTAAATGTCTCTTTCTGTAACCAAAATTTGATTATTTATATGATATAACTTGTATATACCATAATATATTATTTGCATGAGGTCAGTATTTTAATAATATATACTGATGAGAATAAAGATTAATTGTCAGGCTCGTACCTTATAATTTATATTATGAGTACTTATACGGTATTAACCATTAAAAAAATGCCATTATCACGACTATCAGATAATCCCGGGTAAATAGATGTTTAACATAATGAATTCAGCTTCTAAAACAATATTGATACTTATTCTTGGCTTTCACACTCAGCATGCTAATGCATCAGGCCAACGATCCGCTACGATTTCTCTTGATTCTGTAAAAACATATAACACATTAATGCTAGACAAAAAAACCTTAACTGAAAAGTATTTAAACTATGCAGGAACAGTAAATAATCATACTCATATATTAATGGTGAAGAAGACCTCTTATTCTGAAGATTCAAATGGAAATATAGGAATGCCATGGAATGATGTTTATACTTATAAAATCGCTGTTGATAAAATGACTATTGTTAACGGATGGGATTTAACCAAATTACTCAAGCAAAGACCGATTGAGATTAGCCCAGCTTTTTGTCCAATTCTGTATTTAACTCCAAACAAGAAAAAATACGTTATTTCAAACGAGAAAGGTATTAAATCTAACTGTTTAGATTAGATTATTATTTAACCAATCAAGTCTTCAATCAAATTATACTTCCTTAGAATTTTCACCGCCTGAATTTTCTTTCCCGCAGCCACATATTTATTAAATGCTTCTATATCATCAGATGGCGCAACCTTTAATAAATCATAGGTATATTCATCCATTGTTTTAATTAATCTTTTCATTTACCTTCTAGCCAATTGAAATTTTATAATAAATTACTGATAATTTATTTGTTTATCACTCTTAACCTTATATGACTAAAAGCTAGCTAATACCGAGCTTATTCTACATTAATCTTTGCCAAAGCAATCTTATTTTGGGAAGATTAAATATGCAATATAAAATATTTAAATAGTAATAATTTGGTGTATTAATGAGTCAACAACTAAAATATCACGCATTCATATCATATCGTCACGCAGATAATAAGGAGCAAGGTCGCCAATGGGCTACATGGCTGCATCAGGCTATTGAAACCTACGAAGTACCCAAAGATCTTATTGGTAAGAAAAATGGCTTAGGCGATATTATACCTGCACGAATTTACCCCATTTTTCGTGATGAAGAAGAATTACCTACACATGCTGATTTAGGACAGTCCATCGTAAAGGCACTTGATTCTACTCGTTTATTGATTATACTTTGCTCACCCAATTCCGTCGCTTCAACCTATGTTGCTGATGAAATTGATTACTTTAAACGCCAAGGTGGAGCTTCTCGTATTATTGCTGCCATGATCGCAGGTGAACCAAATGCTAGTTGGGACAAAGGCAAACAAGCTAGTGGTTTTAAAGTAGAAGATGAGTGCTTTCCCACCCCTCTTCAATATGAATATGATAATCATGGTAACCGTACTGAAAACCATGCAGAACCTATTGCTGCTGATTTTAGAATCAATAACAATGGCCAAACCGAGCAAGGCTGGACATCACCCGAAGCTTACCGCCAACATCTAAAGAACACTACAAAGCTTAACAACGAACAAATCCAAAAGAAAATAACTCAATATGATCAGCAGCAACATTTAATGCTACTGAAAATCATTGCAGGTATTTTGGGTGTAGCACTAGGAGAGCTGACACGACGAGATAAAGAATATCAGTTAGCTCAAGAACGTTTAAAAGCAAAAAAACTGCGCCGCTGGTTAAGTGCAGTAGCGATGTTATCTATTGTTGCTATTGGTGCCGGTGCTATTGCTTTAATGAAACAAAAAGAAGCTAAGATTGAACGGGATAAAGCGTTAAACAGCCAAAGTAACTTATTAATGGGGCTGGCTAAACAAGAAAGTGATAGAGGCCATTATGATACAGCATTACTATTGGGCTTAAATGCAATGCCAGGAATTTATGGTGGTGATCGCCCCATGCTGCCTATTTCTCATGAGTTACGTCGGGCTGTTGCAGGCAATAGAAAGTTGGTTGAATTCAGACATAAAGAGGATGTTAGCTATGCCACCTTTAGCCCGGATAAAAAAATACTTGCCACAGTTTCAGAAGATGGTACCGCCATACTCTGGTCCGTTACATCTGGAAAAAAATTACAAATACTCCATCATAAAAAGGGCGTTAGACATATAACATTCAGTCCCGATGGTAAAACAGTAGTGACAGCATCATCTGATAGAACAGCAGCACTCTGGTCTGTTGCTACGGGAGAAAAACTTCAAACTTTACAGCACAGGGTTGCCGTAGAACACGCAATATTCAGCCCTCATGGTTCAATAGTCGTTACAGTTTCATGGGATCAAACCGTTGCTATTTGGCTAGTTGCCAGTGGTAAAAAGCTAATATCGCTCGATTTTGATTATGGCGTCAGACAAGTTACGTTTAATCCAAATGGTAAAATACTATCAACCGTATCTAAAGATAAGGTAGTGCTATGGTCTATGAAAGATGGTCAGAAGCTGCACACGTTAAAGCATAAAAAAAATATTCATCATGCCTCATTCAGTTCAGATGGAAATTTTATCCTTACTACCTCAAGAGATAAGACAGCTGTAATCTGGTTAGTGAAAACCGGAAAAAAAATCAAAACATTTAAACATACTAATGGGGTTAAATACGGAACATTTAGTTCAGACGGAAAAACCATCCTAACAGCATCTCACGATAATACTGCTGTTCTTTGGTCAACTGCCAGCGGGAAGAAATTGCACACATTAAAACATAAAGCATCTGTGTTACATGCATCATTTAGTCCTGATGGAAAAACATTCGTTACAACATCTGTCGATAACACTGCTGTTCTATGGTCAGTTAGTAATGGAAATAAATTACTAACACTGCAACACAAAGATAATGTCAATAATGCAATATTTAGTGGAAACGGACAAACTCTTGTTACAACATCTAATGATAAAACGGCTGCTCTCTGGAACATATCAAACAATGGAAAACCGTTAATTCTTCAACATAAAAACCAGGTCTATCACGCAGAATTTAGTTCAGATGGAGAAACTGTACTCACTAGCCCATGGAATAAATCGGCAGCAATCTGGTCAACATCAACAGGTAAGAAGCTTGTAACATTAAAACATAAAGATATAATCAAACACGCAACTTTTAGCCCAAATGGAAAAACCGTTGCAACGGCATCGTCAGATAATACTGCAATAGTATGGTCGACAATAAATGCTGAAAAAATATTTACAATGCAACATAAGCGTGATGTCGACCACGTAACATTTATAAATAATAAAACACTGCTTACATCCTCATGGGATAAAAGTGACGTCTTTTGGTCATTAACTACCGGAAAGAAATTTTCTACATACAAACATAATAGTACAGTGGGAGCGCATGCAACACTTAGCCCTGATAAAAAGACTCTGTTTACACTTTTTGATAGCAAAGACAGATTTGGAACTAACTATGAAACAGGCTCACTTTGGTCTATTCAAACAGGCAAGAAATCATTCTCTTTAAAACACCGTTCAGCAATAAAACATGCTACGTTTAGTCCAGACTCATTAACGATACTGACAACTTCATGGGATAATACAGCGGTACTATGGTCAACATCAAGCGGAGAAAAACTTCATACATTCCATCACAATGATGATGTCATACATGCTACATTTAGCCCTAATGGGCAGATATTAGTAACAGCATCAGAAGATAACACCGCTGTGATTTGGTTAGTAAAAACAGGTGAAAAAATACTTACACTACGGCATAAAGATGATGTCAACTATGTATCTTTTGATAAAGAGAGTAAGAAGCTACTAACGGCATCTGATGACAATACAGCTGTACTTTGGATAGTATCTACTGGAGAAAAAGTACAAACTTTTCAGCACAAGGATTTGGTAAAACAAGCAAAATTCAGTCCAGATGGAAAAACAGTACTGACTGCATCAACCGACGACACAGCGGTTCTTTGGCCACTATATCCATATAACATTAAGGCAACAGCAATAAAAAGCCTACCAGCTAATCGAACCTGCTTAACTCCAGAAGAACGTGAAAAATATTTCTTAAGTGAATTAACGAAAAAAGAATGGATAGCGCGTGGTTGCGCTCATTATGTAAAATAAATATACAGACACGTTAAAACGAGCTTATAATTTAAGCACATCATCAAAAAACAGAATAAATAATGAAAACGTAAGAACAAATAAAGATACACCAAGCACAGTTGTAATTTTAACGAGCCAACGCCAAACTATATGTCCTTGATAAACATTTGAGGCAGCCCAAATAGATCTTGATACAACAAAAACATATGCCGCAAACCAGAAAATAACTAATGGTGAATGAGATAAAAAATAAAGGAAAAAATTAATAAAACTTCCAAATACACCAAACAGCCAAAATGTTATGGGCAAACCATAACCACCATCAGTTAATTTTAAATAACTAAATCCTTTGGTTTTTTTAAATAAATTTACAGGCAAGTGCAGAATATAATTAACAAAACCACCTGTTTTTTTGATTAACCCACTACCCTTAGTTCGTTCGTGATTTTTAGTATTGAACACATTAAATACTGACTTTATTTTTGAAGAACCATTGACAATGGATTTTTTAAAATCATATTTATTCTTTAAATTATTAAATAACGATTCATGTTGCCTGGTTGTTTGCTCGAGATTATCTAAATCTACAAGCAACTCTTCTACACTCTGATAACTTATTTCTTGAGTTGTTTGAAGACACTTATTAATAACTTTAATTAAACTTTCACTACAACCATTAAAATTTGTCTCTGAATCTACATATTTACGGAAATCTCCTGAAGCATCTCCAGTAATAAGACTCTTCATAAGAATGCCTATTGAACAAATGTCCGTACGAAGATGCAACTCTGAACCAAGGTAAATAGGCCCCCAAATTTGATAAGGATCAAATTCTGGATCTCTTTCCGCCATTTCATTTAAAAACCCCTGATTCTTTTGATAAAAACTCTCTTCCGCTTTACCTAGGTAATTTATTAAAAATAGACGCTCATCATGCTTACGTATATAGATATTTCTAAGGTTAATATGCCCATGAAACAGACCTTTAGAATAAACCTCAGAAAGTCCTGTCAATAATTGCTGAACTAACCCTATTATTTGATTTTCAGAGAAGGGTTTATTATTACGTTCAATAATAAGTTTTTCCAGGATCATTCCATCTGAATAATCCATAACAAGATAGGCCGTTCCATTATCAGTAAAAAAATCACGATTACTAATAATAGCAGGTGATTTTTTAAACTGTGTTAACCGTTTGGCACCGAATAGATACTCATCAAGTTCAGCCTTACTTATTTCTGATCGTTGACTTCGAGTACTTGGATAAAACTCCTCTATTACCACCTCTTCATCAAGTTGCGTGTGTTTTGCTTTATACACAAAATAAAGCCGATCATTCCTTAATGTTTCTGTAATAACATATTGATTTAAAACAGTACCATCAGGCAAAGATTCTCTATAAAACACCTCTTCCGTACTCGTTTCATCAGTAAGTGCTGCAACTAATTCATCAACACTTTGAAAGCGCTCTTCTTCATTGATCAATAAACATTTATCAATCGCTTGTAGAAAACCAACACTATACTCACCCGCGCCAACTTCTACAGCAGGAATTAAAGGATCAGGTTTTCGCTTAATCATAGCAGTTAAACGTTTATTCACATTTACTGGATTTTGCCCACTAATGACTCGCCATATAACTGCGCCAAGTGCATATATATCAGTCCAGGGACCTAAACTCCCTTCATCACTGACTTGTTCCATTGGAACATAACCCACGGTATATGGCGACATCGATTTACTGTGTTTTGAATAGTTTTGTTTAGCTGCACCAAAATCAATAAGAAGAGGTTGCTCATCACCACGCCGGATAAAAATATTAGCTGGCTTAATATCGCGATGTAATACCCCTTTTTCGTGCACGAACCTTAAACCATCAAGAAGAGACAGCATCATATTTAAAAGTTGTTTTTCACTTAAAGGTTCATTATTACGTGCTCTTAGTAATTCACTAAGCGATAAACCCTCTTCAAAGTCCATTACCAAATAAGCCGTACCATTCTCTGTAAAAAAATCACGGCAGCTGACTATATTAGGTAGTTTTTTAAACTGAATGAGTTGCTTGGCTTCATCTAAAAACCGAGCTAAACCTTCATCATAATCATCTTGTTCTTGATTACTTAACGGGTGAATAGTCATACCTTCACGTGTGGCTATTTCAGAGGGTAGATACTCTTTAATAACAACAGCTTCATCTAAGTGAGTGTGTTTGGCTTTATAAACAATACCAAAACCACCATAAGCAATCATGGATTCAATTTTATATTGTTGTAATACTGTGCCATTAGTTAGGGCATTTTTATGAGAAGTCATAACATGTCTTTTTCTATATTATTATTTGCCTGTCGATATTGATTTAAGTATCGCTTTAGCTTCTGTTGCAGTTAAATCTGGATAAGCTTGTAACATCAAAGCGACTATTCCTGTTACATGAGGTGTTGCAAAGCTTGTTCCTGTTTGAATAGCATATGTTCCTCCTGGGGCGAGCACTTCAATTTCGGTCCCTCTTGCATCGTACTCAATCAGGTTTTTAGGTCGAAAGCCAATTTGATATTTGTCTTCATAATCTTCGCGATCAACACTGATCACAGATGAAAACATCGCAGGACAACCTAATCCACCAAAATTACGTTTAGATGAAACTATAATGGTGTTCTGCTCATAGGCTTGTTCTGCTAATTGAAATAATTCCTGGAACCACTGCTTTTTTGAGGTAGCCAAACTCATATTTATAAGTTTAATATTTTGATCTAACGCCCACTTCAATCCTGCGATTAAAATATCACCCGAACAATCATTGTATTGGTTGAGTACTTTTATATTAATAATTTCAACGTCAGGCGCTATGCTGATAACACAACCTGCAACCGCGGTACCATGACCGAAGCTATCATTTGATTTTTCTATCTCTGTTTCAGAACATTCAATATCGCCACTTTTATTTTTTGAAACGATACAAGTACGTTTTATTTTATCTTTCAGTTCAGGATGTAAACCATCAATCCCACTATCAATAATAGCCACCTGCACAGTTTTACCTGTTGAGTTTTCACTCAACCATTGCATAGTAAGAGCAGGGTTTATGATTGGGAGCACGTTATTCATACTTACAAACTAGTTATGACCATTTATTACGATCACTCATATCGGCAAGTAATTCTGTTAATTTTTTACAAAGAGGTAGAAGATTGTCTTGTTGCTTAGCAATTTTCATCACGTCCTGCATAATGGACATGAATTGTTTATCTTCTTCATTAAAATCGATACCTTCAAGCTCCTCTATTTCACTTGAGCTACCAGAAACCAAGTTTTTTAATACTTCTTCGCGTTGTCGCTGACGCACAACCATTGCAGCAAGATCAGCAAAATGTTTATATGCTTGCATATCTTTAGGCGTAAAGTGATCACCGTTTTGCTTATTCACGGCACTGATAGTGCCTACTCCATCATCATTTATAAAAAGTGGTGCAACCAGAACATTTTTGAATTGTATATCTGCTGAGCCTTCAATATCGGTATTAATAGGTGTTGATGATTGTATTTCACCTGTAGCAAAGGCTAAGCCATGTTGAGAACCTTCAAGAGGAACATGATAACCAATTACCCCTTCTGCTCCATCACCGATAACGGCTTTAAAAACAAGCGTGTTTGTTTCGGGATCTAATAGTGTGAGGCCGGCACCACTCGCATTTACAACATACATTGCACTTTGTAAGATCATGGTGAGCAAGGCATCATCTTGAATATCTGAACCCAGGGCCAAATAACCTAATAATGCTTTTATATTTGTGTTGTTTTCAACGTCGATTAACGATGAAGAGGAACTCTCTGAATTTTTCAACTCGCCACTGAGAGAATTAAGTGTTTCTAAGCTATTTTCAATTTGTTTTTTAAGGGTATCAATTTGTTCCTGTAAACTCATATATTATCCAAACTTATGTATACATGTTAGATTTAATTCATTAACAAAATATATTTGTTACAGTAGATTTTTATTTTTTAATTTTTCAATTAACTTATCTTTAGAAGCTTCAACATCAAAGTCTTCTGACTGCACTTGTTCTTTTTTATCTATCGATATTAATGCTTCGCGTACAAGCTCAGCTTCTTTAAGAATTTTAAGCTGTTCTTTATCTAAAAACTGTCCAGACACATCACTATCGTCACGACCAGTGAGGACATTTAGCCACATATCATCAATTGAATTTTTGTCATCAACCATAATTATTTGCCATTAAGCGAGTTGTAACTCTCTACATTCTTCTAAACAAGGTTTAATCTTTTTGCGACTTTGTGAAATATATTCACAGGTCGCATGTTTTGTTGCCTTGCCCAGAAAACCGGATAATTGTTCGTTATCCCATTCATAGCGTACTGCCAATCTGAGCGCATAACCTCGTTGCTCATCTTCGTCTGTCATTTTTTGCAAGCAACGTTCAACACAATTCGAAAGATCCTCTTTATCAGAAGAATCCGTATAATGAAGCTGATTATCCAGCCCCTCGTCACTCACAGAAGCGTTAATAATCTTAGCTTCTTTACTGCGAAAATAACCTGCCCTGTTGGTAAAGACCACACGCCACATCCAGGGGCCTAACATCCTTACATTGTTTAAATTATCTTTATTTTCTAATAACTTAATAAATACATCATGAGCCAAATCTTCAGAGGTTTCCGCATCTAAACCTTTACGGCGATAGTGAGACTGAATATCTTTAGCATATCGAGAATATATATTAGCAATGGCTAATTCTAAGCTGGCACCGCCCTGCTGTATAAGCTTCTGATCTTCAATATCTTGTTGTGCTTTTAGTTCAAAATCCATATCCAATTCTACTACTAAAATGATGTAATTGATTAGAATTTATCAGGCAGTTTCTAATTAATCAACAGTAATACAACCGGGCTAATAAATAAGCATTAGCTTATATTGCTGGATAACTTTTGAATAGAGATAGGTTATAAATTAACCAAATTTGAGTTGAATCCCTATGTAAATATCCACCTATCATTAATTACGGTGATTATATTCATCCTAAATTAATTTTGTACTGCAACATCAATAATATTTAAAGATATTGATTTATAGTAGAGCTGAGAATCAGTAATTCTTTCAAATTCCTTAAACACATCATTTATCGAACGATAGTCCAGCTTAGCAAAAACTTTTAAATCTGATATTTTTCTTGGAAGTTTGTATAACAGGGGGGGCTGCTCCGACACAACTGACTTCATCTGTACCAATAGGCTTAGCCGCATAACCGCCGCTGATGGTGAGTGGATATTTGGGCAATATAGGTTTTGCAATTCCCTGATGACGATACGTATGGGCAGGCGCTAATTTCCTGATATCTTTTCCCGAAACATAAAAACAATGAAGATACAGGGGATGAGACACTTGAAACTTAAATGTAAACTTCTCTCCAACTCGAAACTCTCGTAAATTAGAATAATTAATACGAATAACGATAAAATCATCATCAGTTACAAATAAATTATTAGATCTTAATGTTTGATTACATCCAGATAACACCAGCAAAAAAGCTGACAATAAACTTATGAAAGTAAATGAATATATTTGTTTCTTACCCGTATCTCAGCGACCAAAATATTAAGTGGTTATTTTATATTTACAAGAATGGATTCATGAATATAGCCGATCATTGTATTTTGCTCACCATTACGAACAGGGTTAATCACTCTGTACCAATCTTTTGATTTACCGACAATCATAATTTTGAGACCATTTCTTAAACTTGCGAGTACGCTCCCTTTTGGTTTAGAACGTATTTTACCGCCGCTCGGTGCATTGATTTTCATTATAATAGTGTCACCATCAGGGCAAGCGCTTCGGCCAAAGTATTCAAAAAGAGTTAGATCTGATTGACTAATTTTTTGAATATGATTCACTTGTGCATCATTAAGACAGTAGAACCGTCGGTATATTGACTCAACAAGACCTTCATAAGCGATTAAGCCGCGATATTGTCTTACCTGGTTTCTAACATCACGATTTTTTGTTGGCATCATCGAATATTGATATTTATGTGACATTGCATCTGTGAGTATTGTAAGTAGACGAGTTTGTTGTGATTTATTTATCATAGAAGAGCCTCCACAACTACGCAGCATCACTAATTTCTCCAGTTTACTCATAGAGTCTCTCCACTTGTTACCACTATCAATATCTTGATAGGCATCCATCCAATTGGATGGTATTCCGCAGGAATAGCTAGGAAAACTTATTAAAAACAATAAAGATAGGAAAAGTATTTTGGCTTTAATCATAAAGCATTCCTTATTTTTCAAATTCAAAACTAATTCCTTTAAGGAATTTAATTCGTTGTTCATTCACATCAGTCTGACATGAGTGAAATTCTGATGCCCACATCCTACTATTTGAGGGGTATACATATACATTTGCTTTTAGCTCGCAATGTGAATCACGAAAGACTATCCAGTTTTTCTGATCAATTATGAATGATTTAGCTATCTCTGCAATATGCTCTTTATCACCAGGATAGGCTCTTGCCTTAATACGACTCAATAAGGTCTTATATTCTTTTTCAACTAGCACACTGCTTAACTTAGCTTTCTTGGTCACCAACTGACGAGGATAGTCATGACCAAGATGTGTTGTATCACTACCCCCTACATCCTCAGCCTGAACAGTAGTGCTTAGAATAAAACAAAAGGTAATAAGTACATGTAATTTTGTAGCCTTAATAATCATTTAATTCATCTCAAAAGAAATTGTTACATTACTATTAATAACAGGAGCATCAGTCCATTTACAATAAATCTATATAATCAAGATGCAGCAACTCTAAAAACATCAGGAAATCTTAATAAGACAACGAATAAATAAACGATATATTTTAGTCTGCCACTTTACCATTTTTAAGCATCTCACGATGTTTCTTTATTGCTTCACGTTTTCTCAACTTTTCTAATTTTGAATCCCTACTATGTTCTTTAAACACATCACGATAACAATCTTCATATGAACCTCGTGACCTGTCCCAACAGCTTTTATTATCATTATAAGATTCATCTTTAATACAATATTCAAGCATTGCCACGCTTAGTTTCTTACATCTGTCAAACTCGTTGATAGTTGGAGATGCAAAAATAGCACTGCAATATAAAGTCAACAACAGCAAAGTACTGGTTATGAGTTTTTTTGTCATATCATTAATTGTATTTAATTTAATGTCATATCAACCAACACATCTACTTTAAATATTAGTTAATTTCCTGAACAAGGCGAAATCCAAACTTATATTTTTTATTAGTAGCTTTTTCTGGACGTCGATTAGCTACCCGTATTCCTTTATGATTAGATGTCCAACCACCCCCACGCACTATTCGTTTATTACAATTCCCAGTTAACCAAGCATTTCCATTTTTAGGAGCTCCTTTATAATTATCGTTATAGCAATCTTGAGTCCATTCCCACACATTGCCATGCATATCATAAAGGCCAAAGTCGTTGGAACGATAACTACCTACTATAGCTGTCCCATTCAACACACCATCATTTTTGTAATAACATCCTGAAGATTTAGTTCCACTATATTGTGCTTTAGAACAGCTTACTGAATTACCCCAGCTATACTTACTACGGCTACCTGCACGGGCTGCATATTCCCACTCTGATTCTGTAGGTAAACGGAAGCGCGTCCCTGTTTGTTTACTAACCCATTTAGCAAAATTTCGAGCATCCTGCCAAGTTACATATATAACAGGTCGATTACCTCGACCAAAACTATTGTCTTTTAGCTTATTTTTACCTACAGCTCTTGCATATGCATCATACTGATTAAAGGTGACTTCTTTGGACATCATTTTAAAAGCAGATAATTTGACGGAGTGAACAGGCTTTTCATCAGAGCTATACGTTGATCCCATACGAAAGCTACCTGATGGTATATTTACCATTTCCCCAACATACCCATGTGCAGCAGCAGCCTTTGCAGCCGCTTTAGCTGCAGCTTTTTCTTTAGCCGCCTTAATTTCTTTTAGTTTCGCTATTCGCTTTTTTTCAGCTTCTGCAATAGCTTGTTTTTGTTTAGCCACCTCATCGGGCTCCATCCATTTCCCTCTATACTTTATTAAGTTTCCACCTTTTAAAGTGTAATCACCTTTTAAGGTTTGTTTCTTTTGAACATAAATATTCTCTTTTAAATTATAGAACTTATCTTTCTTTAGAGTTAAAACGTGTTTCCCAGCAGTTATATTTAATAATGTTGCCGGTGTCGTTTTTTGTGTATATTTATAATCGACATAAATTCGTGCTCCTTCAGGTGTACTAAACACACTGAAATTGCCTGTAGCAAGTTTAAGCTTGAATTTTTCTTTACTAATAACATTATCTTCTAATGTTATTGTTTTATTCATATCCTGATAATCAGCATGAGTGAGTTTGATTGTATGCTTTCCAGCCGGAAGATTACTCCCTACATAAGGCGTTTGACCAAGCAAATGCTCATCCAAATACAAATTAGCACCTCGTGGTTGACTATTTATATGTAGAACAGCTTTACCTTTGGCGAGTTCATTAGATACTTGAAAAGCAAAAATAGCACCAGCAAAAATAATAGCTAGTCCTGTAAAAACAGCCACTCTTTTAAGTAAAGGTTTTTTAGATTCAGTCACATGTGAATTGTGTGATTTTTTAGCATTAGGTTTTTTATTTTCTATAGCTGCATCAATTGGCGCTACTATCTCAACATTATTAATTTCATGTAAAGCTGAAATTAATTCATTCACACTCTGATAACGGTCGCTATCATTTAATGCCGTACATTTATCAATAATGGTAAGGAGTTCTTCTGAGTAATTATTGTCAGCCACTTCTTTTGCAGAAACAAAAGGGTCAGGTTGCCCTTTGATAACAGCCGTAAGCCGTTTATTAACATCAACAGGATTCTGGCCGCTAATGATTCGCCACATCACAGCACCAATAGCATAGATATCAGTCCATGGTCCTAATTCACCATCATCACTGATTTGTTCCATGGGTGCATAACCCACTGTAAACGGTGCCATGGATTTTGAGTGTTTTGAGAAGTTTTGTTTTGCTGCACCAAAATCAATTAACAGGGGTTGCTCATCTTCACGGCGAATAAAAATATTACCGGGTTTAATATCCCGATGCAAAACACCTTTGTCATGCACAAAAGCTAAACCATCTAACAAGGCTAGCATCATATTTAATAAATGCTCTTCACTTAGAGGGTCGTTGTTTCGTGCTTTCATTAACTCACTGAGAGACAAACCTTCTTCAAAGTCCATAACCAGATACGCTGTACCATTAAGCGCAAAAAAATCACGGCAACTAACAATATTTGGATGTTGTTTAAACTGAACGAGTTGTTTGGCTTCGGCTAAAAAACGATCAAGACCATCCTGGTAATCGTTTTCAACACTGCCACTTAACGGATGAACGGTTGTCCCTTCTCGTGTCGCAACTTCTGAAGGCAGATATTCTTTTATTACAACCACTTCATCTAAATGAGTATGTCGTGCCTTATATACAATACCGAAACCACCATGAGCAATAATGGATTCTATTTTATATTTATCTATTACTGTTCCATTTGCTAGGGCGTTTTTATGATCTGACATAAATATAATTTCTCAATTCAAGTTTTTTTTGTTAAATGAGTTATTTAAGAATAGCAAGTAAAAAGGTTGCCCAGAAAGAACGTCCACTTGTAGCATCAATAAATTGTCCATTACCTTGCTTTGCAATATTCTTTAACTGTTGTTTCGCTGCGGCATCCTTACCCACTAAAGTTGTTGAAATAACATGACCTTTTTTAGAGGCAAACCGTCTTACTGTTTTAAATAATTTTGAAGTATCGTCTGAGTGAGCCACGTCATCTGTATAAACAAGAATATATTTTTTCTTTGATTTAGATCTCCACGGCATATCTACTGCTGCTCTAACACCTTGATAAAGCGCTTCACCTGAAAAACTATTGCTTCCACCACCTTTACCGATATTTGTTTTTAAATTATTAATGAATCTCTCAAGAGATTTTAATTTCGTGCTGCTACTTAGTGTACTTAATTTATAAACTGTTGTTGGTCTATCAAAACCATTGTCGCCAAATACAACAACACCAATAGCCAGAGATTTAGCCATATTATTAAGCACATCAGCCAGATCAACTATTTCACGTTTTAATGAAGTAATAGAATCACTCATACTTCCTGAAATATCGAGACAGATAACGACATCTATATCCGGTATTTTTACTTTTGAACCAGCACCTTGTCCACCACTTGGTGCCTTTCCTTTGCTTTTGAGCTTTTTAATTTTTGATTTTGCTGCACTTAGTTCCTTTTGTAATTTTTTCAGTTCTGCTTCATTAGAAACCGATGTATTACCAAAGTATGGCAAAGCAATAACAGCTAACAATATAAAAGCACCTAACGCTGAGGCAAAAAGATCCAGCGCAGACATGCTAAATATATTGACTTCTCTATTTCGTGTTTTCATATTTAGCAGTGTTTACAAAAAATTAACTTTACAGGAAAATGTGCCAATATTTAATTCATCATTATTTTTTAATAATGTAGACTCATCTTTTGCTAATGAAACCCCATTAACCTGAGTACCATTAAAGCTTCCTAAATCTGTAACGTGTAATTTATTATCTTCCACTTGCAAGCGAAGATGTAACCTGGAGACCTGCTCGATATTCAACACATGATCTGCATGTTGACCATGCCGTCCTATTGTTTGACCTTCTTTTGCTCGAGCCAATGTATTTCCGTTAATTTTCAGGCGATGTTCTTTTCCGCTTTCATCAGTACCGACCAGTAAAATATCATTGAACGTCATAGCAGTTTCTTTTAACTCCTGCTCCATCTGGTCAACTTGTGAGCTTTTCTGCTCTACAGCTATATTAGCTTCTACAACTTTCTTATTTCTTTTTCTAATAAGAATAATGCTTATCAACACTATTAAAAATAAAATACCACCCGCCGCATACAACAAGTTTTGTTTTTGCTTTTCTTTGTCTGCTAGTTCTTTTTTAGATTTTTTATCTGCAGCATCTTTTTTATCTTGTGTTGCTTTTGTTTTTTTATCCGCTTCTTCTTTTTCTTGTTTTAGCTTATCTGATTCTTCTTGAGCTGTTTTACTGTCTTTTACACTTTTATCCTGCAACTCTTTGTTCTTTTTCTTTAAAGCATCAGCCGATTTTTTTGCATTTTTTGTTTCTTTCTTCTCTTTAGCTAATTGTTCTTCCGCTGTTAAACATTTACCGCTTGATTCAACAAAACTTACTTTTGAGCTTTTAAAAAACTTTTTAAGCGTACTTAATTCAGACGCAGTATTTGTTGCTCCTGGCTTTTCAAGCCCTAAGGTAAACACACCAACTACTTTGGCTTGATTTAACCCAATTAATTGCCCACAGGTGTTTAATACTGGAGAACCATGTTGATGCACATTAAATGGCGCAGAATGGACTATCCGGGCAGATTTAACGTCTTCATTTGGTTTTACTATTTGAGTTAAAACCCCTTTGGTTTTTTTTGTTGCAGACAAACCAAGTAAAATAGGTTCACCTACTCCTGGCATCTTTTTAGAAATTTGAATTGGCTTACCGCTCAAACCATTGGCCTTCAACAAAACTAAATCATCAAGCTCTGAATGACCTGTTTTTTTGCTCAATAGTTCTGCATTGGTTTTCCTGTCTTTAATAATATATTGGTCACCTAAGCTTAAAAGCGCATTACTGGTTAACACGTGAGTCTTATCAACAATTACACCAATACCTTTGGCTACTTCTTTATTATCTTTAAGTACTTTTACATCAACCAAAGAATTGGCGCTTACCGAACTCACCATTACAATTGTGAGAAGAAATATTTTAATTATTAAAGAACCGTAACGCATGTATTACTCCAGTATCTTGTTTATATGTTATGTATTTATTTCTTACCTGACGCTGTAGCCACATCTTCTACTTCTGCCTGATCATCTAATTCTGTATCACCATCCAGGAACGAAATAGCAATTACAGAAGCGTTGTCTTGTCCTGGCCGTTCATGTTGTTCTACTCGCTCTAAAATCTGAAAGGTTAATGCTTTAGCATTGCCATCATTATCATTTGCCATTTCCAACAATTCTTCTTCTCTGCAAGTTTCAACTCCATCACTTGCTATGAGCACTGTACTGTTAGACGTAATTCCTAATGGATTATCAGGCGCATCCACCATCTGAATGTCATCACCCATTACCGCTTCTAATAATTGAGATCTTTGTGGTGAAAAACGGGCTTCTTCCTCAGTGATTTCACCTTTTTCAACCTGTTTCTGTAATACGGCTGCCATAGAGTGATTTTCATTAATCCGTTCGATTGAGTCATTTTCAATTAACCACATTGGACTATCACCCACACTAATCCATTGTATTCTTTCACCATCGGTTAACATGGCGACGAACGTAGTACCCATTCCATCCATATCAGGATTTTCTTCGACATAATCGTAAATAGCATCATTGACTTGTTGCAGGCAGTCGATAAAGCGTTCTTTTATATTAGCTATCTCACTTTCTATAAATGCACGATGAAATACACCAACCGCGATCTTACTTGCTTCACGACCACCCTTATGTCCTCCCATTCCATCGGCTAAAACAGACAACCAATTACTATCATCTATCTGAAAGACTTCCAGACTATCTTGCTGTGTTTCTCGTTTACCTATGATTTGATCACAAGCAGCATCAACATTGAAAAGCATTTACATTTAGTCCTCTACATTATCCCAGGAGAAATCTGGACTACAAAAGGGAACAAATCGAAGTGTTGTTTCACCTAATATAATTTCACAATTAGCTTCTAACACTGTTGGCGCTAATACAGGTGCATCATTCATATATGCTAAATTACTACCCGTACCCTGGGAGATATAAAACTGTTTACCTCTAGGATCAAAAGTAATCATGGCATGATTTTGTCGGGAAATTTGTCCATCACCGAAATCTATTTTTATACGTTCACTATTATCTCGGCCAATTGTATTTTGACCAAAGCCTACCTGCATGACATGCCCCATCCCTGGCCCATTAATAATGACTAGCCAGCCTGCAAGAGGATCACTCATTGGATCGGCAAGATTATTATCAGAAGTTTGTATGTTATTTTCTGATGTTCCTTTTGATTCTGCTGCTTTAGCTTTCTTTCGACCTCCAAAAATTTGAGTTTTAGGCTCAGAGAGATCTGCACTAACATCTGGAGTACTAGCTTCTTCTTCATTTTTTTGTTTATGCCGTCCACCAGGTACAGTTGGGACATCATCAGGAAATAAAGATCCTCCACCCGAGCGCTTTTTAGCAGGAGCAGCTCCAGATGATCTTGCTCCACTCATAGCGCCCTTACCTTCCGGGGGTATAGTGGGTTCATCACCACCATAACCTTGTGGCGAAGGTGTATTACTCGATGCTGTATTTTTATTTTTAGCCGGTACAGTTGGCACATCTACTGGTAAACCATCGGGACCCATCTTTTTAGCCATTGTTCAATACTCCTTCACAAATTTATTCTTCGTATAATCGATTAATCAGGTTATCAAGACAGTATTGACCGCTGCCATTTAATGCCATTTCTTCTCGCGCCTGAGCAACATGCATCATAAAAACCAAGATTGCAGACATAACTAATGCCACTAAGGTGGTGTTAAAAGCGACACCAAGACTTGTGGTTAGTACTCCCACCCAGTCCTTAATCGCCTGGCTATCTCCAATGTTTGGCATTGCACTCGCATCAGATAAGGCCATTGCAATACCAATAACCGTACCAATAAACCCTAGTGTTGGAATTAACCACATAATATAGCGCAACATATTATATTTAAGATCAATTTCATGTTGCATCAACTCAAGACTGGTATTCATTAAGTTATTCGCTTGTTCGATAGATTTTGTTATTTGAAACTGCATAATCACGCGTTTAAGTAAACGTCGTAGAAAAAATTTGTGATATGAACGTAATTGAGTAACATTTTTATAAATAGGTACTAAATCTTTTGAGCGCAACATTGTCGCTTCGTCTTCAGGTAATAAAGAATAATCAAGTTGTTGATACTCTTTTGTGCCATGCTCAAATCTAACCCAAAGCTCACCAAACCCCAGGAAAAACATCAACCACATAATGTTTTGAATGGTAAAAGGGAAAAGTTCATTACGTACATCAAGTAACACATCAGACATGAAAATCTGACCTTTTGCATCACCTGGATCAGGTAATATCAACCATAAACCGAGAATAACGATACATGCCATCATCAGCGAGACTAAAGCAACAATAACTCGATATTGTTGATCCTGTTTATAATTTTGTTGCATCTTTATTTTCCTTGATGGTACTTAAACTTCTACTTCACCCGTTAATACGTTTCGTTTTGGTTTAACGCTAAGAGGTTCAGCCTCATAATTATTTTTCTGTTTTACTGGAGCTGATAGTCCTGATACTAAATCTTTCATAAGAACACGATATTTACCAAAAGCTATGTAATCTCCCAGCTCAACATAGCTATGGGTAAATTGTTGCCATTCATTATTACGCAGTACGAAGGTACCCCAGGTACTATCGCAGTCAATTACGTAATATCGTGAATTATTAACAAATGATATTTCAGCGTGATTACGAGAAACAGTTTCATCATCTACGACTATATTAGAGACTTCTGATCGTCCAATGGTAAAGGTCTTAAATGTCATTAATCTAGCTCAAACCTACATTATTAAATTGATTTTATGCGCATATAAAATAATTAACTTTATAAATAAAACATCTATATCTTCTAATTTGGATATAAAGACGCCATAACGTTAAAAATATCAGGCGGATGAAAAAGTATCACTTTTGTTGTTAGATTAAAACATCTACTTAATTTTTATGGTAAATTCCTGAGAAATATAGATTGATTAACTCATTATTATTACTTTGTTTGATTAAATTGGGATTAAAAATGGTTGAAGTTAAAGTACTAACAGATATTGGCGGACGTGAAGAAAATCAAGATCGAGCGGCATACTTTAAAGATGAAGAACATAATGAAACGCTTATAATCATCGCCGATGGCATGGGTGGTCACAGTGGTGGCAGCCTTGCAGCAGAAACAATTATTCAAACAGCGGAAACCGCCTGGGCTAATCGGAAATCGGCTTCTGATATTGAAAACTTCCTTAATACTATGGTGATGGATGCACATAAAGCCATCAATAAAATTGGCAAAGAAAAGGGCATGGATCCCCACTCTACCCTGGTTGCCTTATACCTAAGCGCAGATCAAGCTATTTCAGTTCATGTTGGAGATAGTCGCATTATCCAATTCAATGACAATGGTTATGTTAAAAGAAGCATGGATCACTCAATTGCTCAGTTGTTTGTTCTACAAGGAAAAATCACTGAAGAAGAAATGGCCAGCCATCCTGACCAAAATAAATTAACCACTAGTATGGGCGGTGAAGATGAACCTGATCTTGAAATTACCCATTGGGCATTAGAGGAAGGTCTTAAATTTATTCTATGTTCAGATGGTTTTTGGGAAATTGTTAATGTCGATACAATGAGCTCAATTCTTAACTCTGAAAACCTGATTGAATCATTACAAAACAGAACCCGGGATGCGCTCCGTTTAGCATCAGATGACCAAGATAATACAACCGCGGTGGTGGTTAAAATTGCTAATGAAAATAAAAAAAAATCACTAACATCTAATTATATTCTTATTACTGCATTTGCAATTATAATTCTATCAAGCTTCATGTTCTTTTCTGAAAATAAATCAGAAGATATAACCACCCAGCATGGAGTTGAAGATAAAAAAGCTCAGACCGATACTACACCAGTCAATCCAGAAACTATACCAACAAAAGAAGAACTTGACGAGCTGGCTAAAATACTTAAGTTACAAAAAATTATTTTACCCTATGCTAATAAGTTTAATGAAGACAAAGTAAAGAGTGATAATGAAGAAAACAATAAAGAAACGAATAATAAAGGCTCTTCATCAAAGTTAGGAAAACAAAGCACTGTTGAAGAGGAAGTAGAAATAATCATTACAAACTCTAGTCAAACATCGGCAAAAGTAACTGAACATTTAAGAAAAAATGGCGTCATCGGCAAAGATGACAAGTTAATAGCAAGCAGAAAAGGAAAGTTGATTAAAGAGACGAATAGCCGTATCACACAACATCAACAAATGCACAAAGGTATTTTTATATTAGGGGCGGTAATAACAACTGTTGAACAAAATGGAAAAATTACTGTTCTACAAGGAAAAACCAGCCCTAACATTACTATTTCAATCATCCCGACTCTCAATTATATGCAAGCCTTAAAAAAATCTAGAAAGCATACAAATACAATATTTGAAAGTAAAGAGACTGGCTCACTTATCATTATCAAACAACCTAACGAATATGTCCTTGCCTGGATAGGTCGAGTAAGTAGCAACATTGAAGAAGTAATTGTTATGAATGCACATACTGCAGAGATTATATTACGCAGACCAATAATAATAAGTGGTAAATAAATATGTGTAAAAAAACATGGTGTTTTGTTACTTTCTTTAGCTATATATTTTTTGTTAATTCAACTTATTCCAGAAGCATTATGGACGATCAGCTTCCGCCTGATAATAATGGAAGCTACCAAACAATCATTATAGAAAACGGTACGGAGCTAAAGTCGACAAAAGATGTACAACAATGGGCTCAAAAAGAATTACACAACTGGATGGGCCTATCTGAAAATGATCAACTTGATATAAGTTTCCCCGAAAAATCAAAAGGAAATTATAAGTTTTATCGCATCGAACAAAAACACCATGGAATTCCAGTTATAGGACTTGAAGCAACACTATTAACATTCAAAGGGAAACCGGATTATATATTAGGCCGTAATCACGCTATTAATAATATTCGACACAAACCATCCATCACCGAACAACAAGCAATTAACAATAGTAAAGTGATTACTGATAAAAAGAATGAAATTAATTTAGTTTACTGGCGCAAATCAAAAAGTGATATCACTTTAAGTTATGAAATTACAGGTACCTTTGAATACAAATCTGGTACAAGAGATGAAAAAGTTTATGTTAATGCTGTCAATGGAAAAATCCATAATCGAGTAGCATTAGAATATAGTTCGATTAAAAGACATATTGTTGATGTTGAATCCGCGTGTCGGGATCTTGGTATCAACCGACCTGTTTCTTCCAAAAAAATGAATAAAGTTTTAGATCATGCAATTCGAAATTTTTCCCGAAAAGAAGGTGATGCCCCTACAGGCATAGAAACGACTGATTATTTTTATGATCTAATGGGAAGTGCTTATATATTCCTGAAAACAACATATAACATGGATAGCCTTAATGATTCGGGTATGTATTTAAATGGTATTGGCCGAATACGATTTAATCAGCATGTCAAAGGCATACAGTGTACTGGCAATGATTTTAATGCTTTTTGGAATGGCCATGCAAATGCACTTTTTGTACCTGACTCAGCTATAAAATATACTGAGGTCGTTGCTCATGAGCTTGCTCATGGCATTGTTAGCAATGGCAGCAACCTTGTTTATCAAGATCAATCCGGAGCATTAAATGAAGCCATTGCAGATGCTATTGGCGTTACATTCAGAGCATGGTTAGAATCAGGTGGGAATGAAAATAATGCTGTTACTAAAATAAATACAAGAAGAGGCATTTGGAAATTAAGAAGTCCCAGAGGCATTTTAAGGGATATGAAAACCCCTAAAAATGCTGATCCCAAATTACCGGATCATATGAGTAGCTATGTGTACACCAGTCGAGACCACGGTGGTGTTCATATAAATTCGAGTATTATCAATCAAGCATTTTATATTCTAAGTAAAGGTGGCAAACATCCCAGACGAAGAACCGGCTCCCGAGTTAAAGGCATAGGTATTAAGAAAGCGAGTCAAATATTCGCTCTCGCTGCCAGTCATATTTTAACTCCTACATCAGATTTTAAAGATGCACGTTATGCCTTTGCCCGTGCCGCCAAGGTTCTATTTGGCAAACGTTCTCATGCCTGGGTTGCTGTGCATAAAAGTATGGATGCCGTAGGTATATCTGGCAAATGGAGTATCCCTAAGCCAAGAAAGGTTGTTGTTATTCCTCCAGCTAAAACAACAACAAAGAGTACTACAAAAATACCGACTACAAGTACAAGCTCAACTAAAACAGCTCAGGTTCCCTCAAAAACTTCAAAAACAAAAGGGAAATCAACAACAAAATCTAAATCACATTCATCTAATTCAAAAATATGGATAGCCCTTATAATTATTGGCGCTATGTTAATTATTTTTGTTTTGATAAAAATGCGACCTAATGATAAGCAAGTCGTCGGACAGTTTGAGAGAGAGACTGATAAGTCTGATGAAAATAATAAGGATTCAATTAATCAAAATATATTTGGTCATCTTGAAGCTTTAGATGGTACTGAAGCTATCCCATTAAACAATGCATTATTAGACAGTGAAGAAGGTTTGATTATCGGTAGAGCGCATGAACTAGTTCACATCATCATGGAAAACAAAGATATTTCGCGACGTCATTCACGTATTAAATTATTTAACTCTCAACTATATATAGAAGACATGAATTCAACTTATGGTACACAAGTTGATGGTGTCAAACTCAGTCCATTTAAACCTTCTAAAATCAGTGAACAACAAATTGTACGTTTTGCGGGGTTCTCTTATCAGCTAAAGTTAGGTTGAGCTCTCAGAGACAGAGTCAAATTATACGATGAACTATAATTTAATGTGATTTGACTCCCCCCCCCAGCTCAATTTACTAAGATGTTATACATTACAATTTATCAGGATATATTAAATATATCCAACATGAGCGCCGGTATTTAATGATCTATTAATAAATAAGCTTTTTACTTAAACCCAAGATAAAACCTTCAATATAATTATTTAATTTATCCATATTTTCCTGACATAATTTTATTTTTACACTCTTTAACTCTAACATTTAATGATTTATGCGGTAAATTATATTCACTCACCCCATATTTACAATTATTACTTAAACATCAATAATTGGTTAAAAAATAAACACTATGCAGTTTGACAATAAAGACATCCAATATGAAATTATTAAGTAAATCAATATTCGTTTTTCTTATTATTATATTTTCTCAATTAACTACTGCGTCTGGACAACGAACAGCCGTCATTACAACAGATGCCTTAAATAAATATAAAGTTCTTAGGCTTAAAAATGATGAACCAGTTGGGAAGGTTTTACATTATATGGGCACAATAAACAATAAAGTCCATTTACTCATGGTCACTAAAACTTCATCATCCAGAACTTCATCCGGTAAAATTGAAAGACCATGGAGTCACGTATTCAAATATAAAATATCTGTTGATGAAATGACTATTGTTAACGGATGGGATTTAACAGATAAAATAAAACAAGATAATTTTAGAATGAGGCCATCTTACTGCCCTCGATTAATTATTTCATCAAATCAAAAAAAATACATACTAGCTAATAACAAAAAAATGAAATCAGCATGTATTACAATGAGAAGACGTTATTAAAACCAGACGAAATAATAAGAGTATAGGTGTTTAATGGATATTATTCATCATACACTCATTGGTGGAGCTGGGTTAAGTATTGCGGCAGAGCTTAATCAACCCTTATTAGGCGTAGCTTTTATCGTTGGTAGTATTTCCCCTGATCTCGATGTTATATTTATGTTTTTCGGGAAACGTTTTTATTTACGAAATCATCAAGGGATTACTCACTCCCTTATTCTTGCCCCACTCTTTTCTATATTTTTGTGTTTACCTTTGCTTTGGTTGCTAAATCTTGAATGGAATTGGTTAATCTATTTAGGGATGCTGGCTGGGTTAGTCATACATATTACTCTGGACTGGTTTAATACCTTTCGTATTGCACTTTTTTATCCTTTCATTAAAAAACGATACAGCCTTGATGCTATGTTTTTTATAGATAGTGTACTCTTGGCATTTACCGCAGCTTTTTACCTGTTTTATATCTATATGGACGCTAAAGCTATGGGATACATCTACCCGGTTATATTCACTGTTTATTGTACTAGCAAACTTTATTTACACAAAAAGGTAATTAATCAGCTAAATCCTCTTTATGCAATACCAAGCAGTATAAATCCTTTTGAATTTTATATATTAGAGGGCAATGATGATTTATTGTGCGGTTATCTATATAGCGTAATCTCAAACAAAAGACATGACAAAATAAATTTCCACCCTGTTGATATGAAATTCCAAGAGCTTGCAGAAACAAGCAACGTCTTTCGAGAAATAAAGCTTATTACACGAGCATTAACAGTTACTGAGGTATTAGAAACAGATACTAAAATAACAATAATAGCATCAGACCTCGCTGTGAGAAATTTTGGTGGGGAATTTGCTAAAACCACCCTTACATTTGATAATCATGGGAATTTACTTAATGAACTGGCTAACATTTGAGATCAAACATAGTCCAGGATTTCGTTTTAACGTAATTGATTTTATCTTTATAGTTGCTTCTGGTATTTTAAGTTTCTTAATTTATAATGAGACTCCAAATCTTAGCTTATATTTAATACCGCTTTACCTTGTGTTTTCATTTTTTCTCTTTTGTAATGTTTTTCGCATTGGTAATAAACTTGAAGTGTTTTGGTATATACCCTTTACTCTTATCGCTATCGTATCCATATATAATTTTAATCTGAATTTATTTTGGTTTGGGATCATGATTATCCTTGAACCTATCAAATTAATTTTAATCCTATACAAAATAAAAAACGGCCCCTACTATGGTATATTTTCAGGTGAATAATAAACTTACTCATAAGTATAAAAAATGAAAAAAAAGACCGATAAAATTATACTGGTAGCACATAAAAGATCCATCACTATTGCTGCTTTTGTAATAATACCACTCCTCCTACTTTCTTTAGGAAGCGCGCTTTCTTCATTAACACGTATTTATGTCAACTCAGGTGAGTTTTTACTATCTATCTTCTTAGGTGGTTTACTGACATCGCTATATTACGGTCAGTTTATCCATAACAATATGATAAAGATCATATTTGTTATTAGCTTTGGTATTTTAACCCCAGTCCTATTCATTAATGCTGCACAAGAAATATATGGATCGGGTATTCAGGAACATAGCGGATTATGGAGCCCAATATATTTTTTAACTACGCTAATAGGTGTTGTTGAGATTATTTTGTATACGAGAATTATTTTGCTTTCATTATTTAAGTCAATAATAAAATTATTTTCTTTGATTTCAATATTGGTTCGAAAAGTTATTTTTATTATTGCAAAAAAATTAAAAGAACAAATAAAATAATATATTCATGAGTTAAACTTCCTGTTAATATTTAAAATATCTTACTGCGTGCATTAAACTAATAAAGAACATTATAGATAATAACAAAATTTAATATATAAGCACCAAGAGTGGCCGTTATTTCTATTATCAATGTCATTCAATTAATAACTTCTTTACGCCTTAAGCTAATATTTTATATCGATAATATACACCGAGACGATTTCATGAAATGAGTGATAATTAGATATTATTCTTCAATTAAATTATATTTTCTTAATATTTTAACCGCCTGAATACGATTACCACATGCCATATATTGAAAAAACAGTTGAACCATATCTGGTGGTGCTATTGTTAATAAATCACAAGCATATTCATCCATTGTTTTAATTATTTTTTTCATCATAATTCCTTTTTTATTTTGCTAAAAATCAACCTGATTTACTGACATAATACTCATTAGTCACTCTTAGTATTTAGATGTAGCTAATTAACAAATGTCAGGAAAAAATATGGCAAAAGTAAGAATAAGCTCAAAAATATTACAACAATCAGATAACCTCCCCCCTAATTCTCTGGATTACCTGGAATTTGATTTTAAAGGGGTAACATTCCGTTGTTTTGGGATATTACATGGCATTACAGGTGGACTAAACCGTGATTATCGTGAATTCATAAAGCAATCAATTAAAGCTATAGATGGGGTTAAACTGGCTGAGAAAGGCATGAAACAACTCTATCGTAATTGTGGCATTGAAGCCGAATTAGAAGACTGGGCAGTTTTACGCCCAATTGATAGCTTTGTTATGGGGTTCCAATTACTCGCTGATCCTCGGTCTCTTTGGATGATTACAATAGATGCGCTACGAGAGAAGTTTCGCAAACATGATGCTTTTATAACAAACAAGAGAACAAACATTTCTGATCTTGGTGAATCAAGCTATTTTCATTATCTGGATGAACAAGAACGTCGTGAGATTGCAGGCTTTTTACCCTCACAACAAGCGATTAGTAATGATCTCAAATCCATGACTCATTGGTATAGCGCGATTATTCCGAAATCTCGTCATAAGAAAATCGATCATCCACAGTGGCGACGACTTTTATTATTAGAGCGTGTAATGCATATCCCCTGCCGTTCTATCCATATGCTGCATTACGCTCTCAGCTATGCACAAACGCATAGTCACCAACAGATTAATTTACTTATAGGAGAGACTCATAATACAGATATGCAATTTCTCGCAGAAAATATAAACATATTTAAAAGCGAACTAGATAGTAAGCAACTCAATGTTATACAAAAAATTATTGTAAAAGCGACAAATATGGGTAAGCGAAGAACAATATCAAAAAACATTATTTTTGGCCTGAAAAAAATAAATTACCTTGTATTTCTATTAATGGGTGCGGCTTCAGCATTAAGTTTATATTTCGTTATCTATGTAATTCTCAATAATTAATATATGGAAAACATGAACGAATCTCAAATGAATGAACCTCCTATTTGTGAGACAAGAGAAAAATACCTTATTGGTCCTATAAGTTGGAAATTGTTCAACCAGATTAATTATTTACTTGCTAGTGATAAAGAAAAAGAAGATTTTGTTGATGTTATGCTACATCCAAAAGGTTATTTATGTATCAGACGAGCAGTACAGGAAACGGTATTTGGATTTGAATTTCGCGTTCATATAGATGATATTCAGCTGCCTATTAAATTAATAGAGGCATCTACTAAACAAAATATGAGCAGTATCGTCATTGCGGTAAAAGAGAATAAAAATGTCGTTCAAATAACACAATTTGTTCACGAAAAAAAGCCAGATACAGACTTAGGTTATTCAAGTGGTTCAAGTGATGGCATAGGTATTCAAATGAAAGATATTACAAAAGCAAAGGAAGTAAAAAATCTGCTAAACACTTTAATAAATAAGTTGGTGAATAATCCAACACTGGTATATGCACTATTACCCTTTTACTGGCAAGATTAATACATATGGCTAAGATAAATACACTATCACAAGAAAATAGTTCTTATAAAGCATTTATTTGCTGTAGTTCTACTGAACATGAATGGGGGCATTGGTTAAAAAAAGCATTTACAAAATATAAGATACCCCGCTCGTTAATTGGAACTCAGAGAAGAGATGGAACAGTCGGACAGAAAATTGGGGATGTATATCTTGATTTAAATGAAACATCAAAAAGCTCTAATCTAGGTGCCCGGATACAGAGTGATTTAGAAAAAGCATCTTATCTTATTGTAATCTGTTCACCTGCAGCAGCCCGCTCCGAATGGATTGCCGAACAAATTATCGAGTTTAAACGACAAGGTAAAGAAAACAGAATTCTCTCATTTATTATAGACGGCGAACCTAATGCTATAAATAAACCTGAATTAGGACTGGAAGAATGCTTTCCTGACGCATTAAAATATTGCATTGGTTCAGATGGGCAGTTAACAAATAAACGAACCGAACCCATTGCCGCCGATGCTAGACCAGGAAAAGATGGCAAAACGAATGCCTCCTTAAAAATATTAGCCGGTCTCTTAGGTGTTAATTATAATGATTTACGACAAAGGGAAGTTATACGTAAACGTCGCAAACAGTTGTTAGCAACGACTACTGTAATTATTATTATAGGTGGATTATTTTCCTGGTGGCTAAAGGGATATCTGGAAACACTGGAAAAGCAACAGCTAGTCGATATTGCAGAAATAAAAAGAGACCTGGCAAGCGCACGAAAAGCTATCTCATTAAAAAATTGGCCATTAGCCATTCGGTTATTAAAAAACACAGTGATAAGTAATGATGACTTAATAAATGATAAACAAAGACAAAGAATCGCTGTTGACCTTCATTACGCCTTACAGAAAAATAAAAAAATAACAGTTCTAAAAAACCATACTTCAGCAATTGTATCAATGGATTTCAGTCCCAATGGCCTTTTATTTGCCAGCTCTGATAAAGAAGGTAATATCATTATCTTCAATAGAAAAACGTGGATAGAAGTTGCTCGATTTAAAGATAAGAAGCCACGTAATATCTGGTTCTCAAGTGATAGCAAACAACTTATTTCTCTAGCGAAAGAGTCATGGGGCGACAGTTATGTTAAAAGCTATAACACCAACTCTATGATTGAAAAAACTATTTTTAGCATAGACGATAAAGTCAGAAATATAAATGCTAAGTACTGGAGTCATAATCGAGATTATATAATCGTTAAAGATTGGAATGACAACCTAATACTGAAGAAACTTGAGAATGACAAGATTATTACTATCACAAATCCTGAAAAATTCTCGATAAGTCAGGTATTACTCGACCTTTCAAAAGAATCGATATTTATTTTCGATGCAAAAAAAGGTTTGATAAAAAAAGAGCTGAAAACAGGAAAACTATTATTCAAGAATATTCAATGTAAACATACTTATAATTCCTTGCCGGTTTTTTCAGATAATTATTCTAAATTAGTCGTAAGAAGTGAACGTAATAAATTTATATTATGTGATTTAGGCAATAAAAACATAAATTTTACAATTAATACACGATACAGAGATCAAGTTCAGTTTAATCCAAAAGGCGACAAAATATGGTTTAAACGTGGTCATTCTCAAATAACGTGGGATACACATACACATCTGTTTGATAAAAGTATGGTTTTTCCAATAGTTGAACTATTAAATAATTCAATCGATACAAGCTTGAACAAACTTAAAACAAGCTATGAATCAATATGGATTAAATCAAAAGATAATGATGTGGCAGCTCTTACAAACAGTAGCGTAATAGAAATTATTGATATATCAGCTCCTCATTCAATAAGTACTAATAAATTACCTCCACTAAAAAGAGTTGAGGAAGGCGATCATGGATTTCATGCAGCGTACTTGAATACTATCCAGTCTAACAAACTCCAACTGTTAAATAAGTTTTTTACTGCACAAGGGGCTACCTTCAAGTTAGCCGATGGTAAAGTTTTAAAAATGCTTTCACCCTCTATTGGTGAAAAATATATAGTTAGAGTCGAAAAAAAGATTGGTTTATCTGAGTGGCCAGAATTAACCGTTTCTGAGTTTGATTCAGGAAAAACTATTTTTCATGTTGAAAAACTCACTACCTGGGCCTTTGATAAATCTCGTGCTCACCTTATATTCATACAAAAAGGTGGTGAGCTGCAATCAATAGATTTTTCAAAAACATCCATAGAAATAAAACCAATTAATTTACCTGCAACGGAGGGCTTCTCACGGTTCTTCGGTGGAAATAATAAAGATTATTTTATACGAATATCGGCTGATTATAAAATAAACATTATTAAGCTAAAAACATTAGACGTTATGCCCCCTATTCAACTTGACATTCCATCTGAAGAAAAAAAGTGGGGGAGTCCTGTTTATGGAACCATAAAAGCAATATTTGATAATCGTTTTTTATTAATAAAAAGTAATAATCAGCTCTCTGTAATAAATTTAGAAAACCGATTACCACCGAAAATAATAGAAAGAACTCAGGGTGCCTCGCTATATAAAGCGATTCAATTTCCACGCATTCTAATTCAGCAAGCTAACAATAATGTACAAGAAATTGATGTGACAGAAGAAACACCAAGACATACATATTCATCATTACCACTATTTTTTAATGGTGTGGCAACTTCGCTTTCTGATAATTATTTAATTTTATATGATTATAATGATATTTACTGGATTAACAGAAGAAAGGAAACCACCACAAAATTACGCTGTGCAGACGAAAATGCAGAACATTATAAGTTTGATAAAAATAATAATATATTAATAGTCGCATCATCAAAAAACATTTGTGTATTAGACTCAGAGTCTTTATTGCCCGTTTCCCATCAATCTTTACCCAGCAAAATAATGAGCATTTTTCTTCAACAGAAAGACAGCTTTTCTGTTCTCCTTGAATCTGGTAACCAATTATTATTCAAAATCAACTTATCTTTACCTGTCTTACTTAAAAATGCAGATAATGAACTTGCCTTTATCTATGAAAGAAAATTAAAAAAATTATAAATTATGCATCAACTTAAATATAAAGCTTTTATTAGTTACAGCCATCAGGATTCTACGTTCGGTGATTGGTTGCACAAACAATTAGAAACGTTTGTGATACCAGGAAGTTATGTTGGTAAACAAGGAAGAATAGGTAAAATAAGTAATAAGCTGTTCCCTATCTTTCGAGACAGAGAAGAATTACCAACGGCAACAGACCTTGGTGAAGTTATCGATAATGCTATCGAAGAATCTGCGAGTCTTATTGTAATATGCTCACCTCGGTCTGCAAAAAGTCTCTGGGTAGACCAGGAAATTATTAATTATACAAAGATACACGGTAGTAATAATATCGTTGCTTTAATTGTTGATGGGGACTTTGATTCAGAAAAACCCTACTTGAGTAATGCCCTTCCTGATTCACTATTACGTTTGTCAGAAAACACAGAGTATGGTGGAACAAATTCCAAGGTAAAATTGATAGATGCTCGTTCCGATACCAGCTCAAAAAATAAAGCTTTTTTAAAGCTAATCAGCTTTTTATTGAACATTACTGATAAGCAACTCCAGAAAAAAGTTCAGCGTAGAAAATATATTACAAGTAGTATTGTTGCAGCATTAATTATAGCCATAAGTGCTTTTGCATTATTTATTCAAAACACAGCAAAGCAGGAACAAAAAGAAAAAGAAATAGCTTTAGTTCAGACAAAAAATAATAAAAAGATAGCAACTATACATTCAAAGATAAATCAAGGTCGATATGACCAGGCATTAAAAATTGGCCAGTCAATTTTAGAGCAAGATATTATGGGGTTATCTGCTAAATTGAATGAGAAATTAATGCTTCCACTGCATAACTCCTTCCTAAATAACAGAATAATTACTCGACTATCAACACATACGTCAGAAATAGAAAATCTGGAAATAAGCCCAGATGGTTCACGTTTATTATCTACTGATCTAGGTGGTAATACTCGGCTTTGGAATACAAATAACTGGAATGAAGTAGCACATTGGAAATCTTTATCAGGCGCAAGGGTGAAAGCATGGTTTAACAGCAATAGTAACCAAGTTATCATTTACAGTGGAGCATTTCAAAGTAACTTTAAGGTCAACACCTATAGTGCCATTAATGGTAAACCTTTAACTTCTGGTTTAAATATAGCCAAATCAGGTGCTTTAAATATTCCTTTTTGGAAGTACAATCCGGATTATATTATTAGTCGCCGTTATGAGATAGTGGGAAAAAATGGACAACAAAAAGAAATTGGCTATCTCAGCTTTTATGACCTGGATCTTAACCTTATCAAAGAACTAAAAACCCCGTCATGTGGTGAATATTATTATTTACAGTTAGCAATTGTTTTGGAGAAACCAACACGTTTTTTGATTGCTGATAAAGAATGTGGAGGCAATATCTATCATTCACAAGAAAACATAAAGCCTTTCTTTGATAAAAATCTACGCCATTCTAAAGTTATAACCAGTAAGATATTACATTGGAACAAAAATAATCAACAACTTGTTACCAAATCAAGTAAGGACGAGTATCACCTATGGTCTCTATCTGAACAAAAAAAGTTACTATCTTTTAAAACCCCACATCTTATAGGTTTAGAAATAAATGCAGATGAAAAATCAGTAGTCACGTATAGTTGCGATGAAAAATTATTTGCATGTGACGTAAAAATCAGACTCATATCTAAAAACAGTAATAAAGTACTTACAAATAATCTTAGCCCAAGATATCACCGTTCACGTAAAAATATAAATATAACCGATGGTAGTTGGTTAGAGATTAGTAATAATTATGTACAAAGAATTTACCCTAGCTTAGGTATTAAAACTCAACTTACCAGTACTAAAAATAATTGGGAAAAAGATAGTGGCAAAATCGAACCTGATAATAAATGGATAGCTGTTGCTGATGGTTTAAATATTTCAATTATTGATATTAGAAATAGCTGGTTGTCACATGAAAAGGTTAGTGTGGAACCAGACACATATACATTCACCCCATCAAAAAAATATTTCTTAACTACAACAGAAACAGAAGAAGCATTTTTGTCTACTTCTGATTTTTCACAGCATGGTAAACCAATAAAACTGGAATATTCGACGAAGGATAGATTTAATTGGTCAAAAGATGAAAATACTCTCTTAATATCATCGTTACCAGTACACCATACTGAACCTGCTGGTTATGCATTATGGGTAGACTTCAAAAAACACCGTTTAATCAAACGAATTAACCATGTTTATGCCAGCTGGATGAATCGAACAGGAAATAAACTTAAACTTTTCAATGATGATGGAAATATTGTCAGCTTAGATATAAAGAGCCCTCGCTCTGAAAAAGTTTTTGTGAAGCTCGATAATATAAATAGCAGGCAAGCCATGTTTTCACATGATGGGAAAATATTAGCCGCTATTGACAATAAAACATACACATTAAAATTAATTAATACATCTTCAGGCAAGTTAATTTTAGACAAAGAAGTTTTTAATAATGATGAAATGAAATATAGTAAAATATATTTCACACCATATGATGACAAATTGATAATTCAACCTAATGATAAACCACTTATTATATTAGACACTACTAATCTACAACAAGTTGTAAAGTTACATAATTTACAGGGATTATACTTAAATAAAATAATATCCAATGATTACCTTTTACTACAAGGTAATGGATTGACTCAATTACGCTCTATATCTGATAAAGATATAAAAATAGACCTAAGCAAATATACTAATAACTCTATATCTGCTACAACTACGTATTCAAATAAAAATAAACTATTAATCGAAACATATGAACCAAATTTTATATTGGTTGACTTAAAAGGAATAAAAACACCGGAGTTATTAACTTGTGATGGGGTAAAACCTTCCAAGATGATTATTAACTGGGAAAAGAATATTTTAGTTTCAATTGTCAATAAAGATCTATGTATATCAACTTTAGACACACGTCAGACCATTTACAGAACACCTCTAGCAACTAATTTTGTTTATGCTATGAATTATCTTGCAAAAACCAACCAGGTAGTTATTGTTTATCGACATGGCATTAAGGTTGTATATCAACTTCAGCAAAATAACATCACAAAATTAATTGACAGTATAAAAAATATGGTGAAATATATACCCAACAATTAAGGTATTTACAGTAATTATTCATACTAAAATCACCCTGAGGAAAATATTGGATATGAAAAATACAGCATCATTCTTTGAAAAATTAACCGATTCTGAGATCAACCAAATCAGAGATCAGGCAGAAATTAAAGAATATAAAAAGGATGATACCGTATTTTCAAAGGATGATGAAGGGGATTCGTTTTATGTCGTTGAAAAAGGATGTGTTTCAATCTTTATTGACGATTCTGATTCTAAAAAAATACTCAATACTCATTCTAAAGGTGGATATTTTGGCGAAATGGGGATTGTTAATAATGACAAAAGATCTGCTTCTGCTGAAGTCAGTGAAGAATCAACATTACTCTGCATTAATAAAGCGACCTTTCTGAATATTACCAATAACCACCCTTCCCTCGCAGAAAAAATCAACCAGGTACTTCCTCAAAGAAATGAAGAGCTCATATTAAGAGAGACTTTAATTAATACTATAGGTTCCGATAGTAAAAAGCTTTATGTCAGCATTAAGGGCGATCCATCACTTCGAGAAACCGCTTTATTTCGTGAGCGATATGAAAGTCCTGTAGATAAAATAATTGATAAGTTAAAAGTAAGTCTTGAAGATCTTTTATTAAATCGATGCGTATATCAACTAAATATCAACTTTAACAGTGGTGAAATACATTTATATACCGTTTTTGACCCATTCAGGGAAAAAATTTATATCGCCGAAACGTTGATTGAACAGGCATATATAAATCGTCATTTTATTGAAATGCCTTACGATGAAAAAACATTAATGATCAAAAGCATCTATGGTTTTATTGCAGAACAACCTCAATATAAAAAACTGCCCGATCAATGGCGAAATATTTTTAACAAAACATCTAAAATATGGGAACCACTGCAAAAAGATGAAATCAGTAAAGTGATGAATAAACTTAGTGAATTAAGAAGTGTGCCGAATTTTTATTTACGCAGCTTTAGTATAAACACAATCCAGGATGCTATTCGCCTTCAATTCAATTGTGATGGGACACATATAGTTAATTCAGGTGACTATGAAAACTTTCTTGATGAGAATTTTTCTCTATAATCCATTACACTGAAATTATATTATAATGATGCTATTCAGAAAGGATTATCAGGAAGTATTACACACACAAAGCACCTGAACTTATCCAGATGCTTTGTAAATATGGTGTTATACCCGAGATTACGCGTCTTCATAAAATGAAACATAATACTCATTTATTAGAAATAACAACGTCTTTATCTATTATTTAATTTCTTCATCTGCAGGCATTTGGCGAGCTTCTTCTTCAAGCATAACGGGAATATCTTCTCGAATGGGGTATGCAAGCCTGTCCGCTTTACAAACAAGTTCATTTTTCTTTTTTAAGTAGACTAACGGTCCTTTACAGACAGGACAGGCCAGAATATCAAGTAGTTTTTTGTCCATTGATTCTCTCAAGCATAACAAGTAATTGTTCAGTGAATTGATTGTCTAGTATCGCCTGAATAGGCTGATACCATACATTATGTAAATAAAAACGTTGGCATTTTACTGCATCTTTTTCAGTGATCACAATAGGTTGTATTTCACCAAAGTCTAAATCGGTTTTCTTAAATGGATAATGATCTGGAAATGAATGCTCAATAATATCTAACCCACTCTTTTTAAGCTGTTCAAAAAAACGTTGCGGATTTCCGATGCCTGCTATTGCATGAACAGTTTGATTTTTAAGTGATGATAAATCAAGTGTTACCGCGGGATCATCTGCCCGACGAAGCTTTTCCGCCTTATAGGTCATAGCGAATTCTTCTGGCCCTGCTATACCGTTTGTTATTTTAAAATTAACTTTTTCTAAACGTTTTATAGGTTCACGCAATGGACCTGCCGGTAAACATTTCTCATTACCATAGCGTCTTATGCCATCTATAACAGCTATTTCAATATCACGCCCAAGAGCATAGTGTTGTAAGCCATCATCACTTATTATTACATTACAGTCGGTGTATTTAAGTAATGCTTTAGCCGAGGCAACACGGTCAGGCCCAACAGCCATTGGACAGCGTGTACGACGCGCAATAAGTATTGCTTCATCTCCTACCATGGTTGGATCGCCATCCCAACGCACTTGTTGTGGCCATGTACGTGCTTTGCCACCGTAACCACGACTTATAATGCCTGGTCGATAACCGTATTTTTTTAATAAATTAGCAAGTTCAATAACCAGTGGCGTTTTACCCGTACCACCGACGGTTAGATTCCCTACTACAATAACGGGCACATCAAGCTGTGATGTACGAAATATTTTCAGCCGGTAGAACAACCGTCTAATATAGACCAATATACAAAACAACCACGATAAGGGTTGTAAAAGCGACGTTAAACTACTTTTGTTATACCATGATTTTTGTATTTTTTTTATCAGCATAATTTTTTAATAAATCTAAAACAGGATTAGTCTACTGTTTCACTTTTAAATTGCATATTATGAAGCGCTGCGTAATGACCATTTTTTACGATCAACTCTTTATGTGTACCAAGTTCAACTATTTTCCCTTTGTCTAACACGACAATTTTATCGGCAGCTTCTATGGTAGATAATCGATGTGCAATAACAAGTGTTGTTCGTGTTTTAATAAGCTCATCAAGTGCGGCTTGAATACTACGTTCAGATTCAGTATCGAGTGCAGATGTTGCTTCATCTAAAATTAAAACAGGTGCATCTTTAAATATTGCTCTTGCGATGGCTATACGTTGTCTTTGGCCACCTGAGAGCAGCACACCATCTTCACCTACCACCGTATCAAAACCATCAGGTAAATTTTCAATGAACTCTAATGCATTTGCAGATTTTGCTGCATCCCTGATTTTACCTTTATCAACATCTTCAAGGTCACTGTATGCAATATTATGTGCAACAGTATCGTTAAATAAAGTAACGTTTTGACTCACTAATGCAATATGACTTCTTAAATTACTTAAACTCAGTGTTTCTATTGCTAAATCATCAATCGTTATATCACCCGATGTTTTATCATAAAAACGGGGCAATAAACTTACCAGTGTCGATTTACCCGCACCAGAACGACCTACAAAAGCGACCGTTTCACCCGCTTTTATCTCAAGTGTTATACCTGACAATACTTTTTCATTCTCATTGGTATATGAAAAATTAACATTATCAAATTTAACTTTACCTTTTAGTGTTTTAATTTCTTTTGTACCTTGATCAATCTCTTCTTCAAGGTCAATAAAAGCAAATACACTTTCAGCAGCAGCTATACCTCTTTGTAATGTCATATTTATTGTTGTCAGACGTTTAGCGTGTTGCAACAACATAACCATACCCATGAGAAACGCGACAAACTTACCAGCGGTCATATCAGGGATAATTTTTGGCGATGTCGCCATAAAAATCATGACCGCAAAAGCAATAGCAACCATAAGTTGGATAGTTGGATTACTGATGGCATTAGTTGCGACTAATTTTAAATGTTGACGTCGATTGTATTCATTTGTTTTTAAAAAGCGTTGCGTCTCAAACGTCTGCCCGCCAAATATTTTTATCTCCTGATTCGCCTTAATGGATTCTTCAGTGATGTCGGTAACGCCACCCATTGAGCTTTGAATACGTTTACCGATAGTACGAAAACGTTTACTAATGGTATAAACAATCGCGGCTACAAAAGGTGCGATAACAAACAATATTAATGTAAGTAAAGGATTCTTATATAACATCCATACCAGTAATCCAATTACTGTTATCCCATCCCTGATTAAAACGATCACCACGCCGGATGTTGCTGCGGCAAGTTGTTCAATGTCATATACCATTTTTGATAAAATGGTACCTGATGATGTCACGTCAAAATAGCGGGTGGGTAAAACAATAATTTTATTAAATATTTTTGCGCGCAAATCACGAATAACATTTCGTGCAATCATTGCCATGCCGTACTCTGATAAAAATGTTCCAATAATACGTACAGCAAAAATCGCTACCAATAATATAGGCACCCAAAACATAGAGTCAGGATCTTTTTCAACAAAGCCACCATCCATCATTGGTTCAAGAATTTGTGCAAAAGAAACTTCCGTTCCTGCATAAATCACCATGCCAATCACCGCAAATACAAATATTTTCCAGTACGGTAAGGAATATTTTAATAAACGACGATAAATTATAGTTGCATCGTTACTTTCAGGTTTATCGCTCATATGTATTATTTTTTATTAACTTGTTTTGTTGCAAAGGTTAAATGTACCAGACCCAGCTGACGTGCGGCATCCATCGCTCTTACCACAGACTGATGTGGTGTCATTTTGTCTGCACTAATAATCAATTTAGGTTCTTTAAAATCACCACGTGTAATGGAAATGGCTTTTTTTAATGTTTTGATATCGGAATCTTTTAATCGACGTTGATTTACAAAGTAACGACCTTGATTATCAATACTAATCTCAATTACTTTTTTCTTAGACTCAGCCACTTCGCCAGATGACTCTGGTAATTCAATCGTTATTTCAGATTCACGTTGGAAAGTGGTTGATACCATAAAGAATATTAACAGTAAGAACACAACATCAATTAAAGGTGTTATGTTTAATTCAAGTTCAGTATCACGTTTGGTACGTAACATTAATTTTTTTCCTGTTGCACACGATCGCCATGCATAACATCAACAATTTTAAGAGCTTCCTCTTCCATTTTCAGAACCAGCTCATCAACACGACCACGGAAGAAACGGTAAAAAATCAAAGTTGGAATTGCGACAGATAATCCTGCTGCCGTTGTTATTAACGCTTCAGAAATACCACCCGCTAATATCGTTGGATTACCCACACCTTGAGTTGTAATTGCGGCAAAAACTTTAATCATGCCAATAACCGTACCTAACAAACCCATTAACGGGGTTATCGAAGCAATTGTGCCCAAAGTATTAAGATAGCGCTCAAGTTCATGAATCACCTGGTGCCCCACTTCTTCGATACTTTCTTTCATTATTTCACGAGGGTGATCGCGATTAATTAAGCCTGCCGCAAGAATCTTTCCTAGTGGAGAATTATTACCAAGCGCAACAATATGTTCATCTGTCAGAGTTTTGCTTTTATGCCACTGCCATACTTGAGCAACTAAACTGGGAGGAGTAACTTTTTTAGCTTGTAATGACCAGAATCGTTCCGCCACTATTGCCAAAGCAATGACTGAACTCGCAAGAATAGGCAGCATCAACCAGCCGCCATGTTGAATCATCTCGAACACTTTTTGGGTTCCTTATACTACAAAATATAGGTGAAAATCTGGTGCTCACTTTATCAGAGACGACGGTGTGCGGATAGGGTATCGTTCACAGCATTTAGTGGTGACTGTTCCAGTATTTTTGGCTCTCTTTACGATATTCATCAGGCTTTTTGCTGCTGCTTTTTTGACCAACACTACCGAGTAATACAGAAATAGCACCCGAATTGTGTGTTTTAAGAATGGGGATGTGCCTCCCTTTATATCGAGCTAAAACCGTTGCATGAGGCATACGATAGCGGTTCATAAACCCAACAGGTATTAAGATATAGTCAGGATCAACTGCCTCTAGAAAAGCCCTGGATGACGATGTTTTACTGCCATGGTGTGGAGCAACCAGGTATGTGGATTTTAATTGCTCATAGCGCTCTTCTACTAGCTGCTTTTCAGCCCGTTTTTCAATATCTGCACTCAATAATAATGATTCCTTTCCTGTGCTTATCCGCAAGACACATGAGGCATTATTACGCTTTTTATAGCTAAGTGACTCATCTGGATTAAGCATTTCAAATAAAATACCATCCCATACCCAGTTTTGGCCCGCCCGGCATGCTTCACTGCCCTTTTCACCATAACTACTCACTAAACGATGGATTTCGAATTCTTTTTGAATAGATTTATAGCCTCCACGGTGGTCATTATCCTTATGGCTTAGAACGAGCATATCGAGCTTATTAATACCCTTTTGTCTAATAAACGGAATAACCACCGCCGCCCCGGTATCAAAATTTTCACTAAATTTAGGCCCGGTATCAAACACCAGCGTATGTTTACTTGTTTGCACTACCGCAGCCAAGCCCTGCCCTACATCCAATAATGTGATTTCAGCTTCACCTTGTTTTGGCAAATGAGTATTTGGCCATATCAGTGGAATAATGAGAAAAAAACCTAAATATTTAGCCGGCCATCCCTTTGGTGTTAACAATAAAACAAAGCCTAAACTGGCCAGACACAGCACCAATAAACCAGGTTTAACCCCATACCACTGACTTACCGGTGTATTGGCTAAATAAGACAAAAACCACCACAAGGCATTCAATATTGTGTCAGCAAGAGAAAATAGTATTGCGGCTAAATCAGGGAAAAATGAAGCCATGGATGTTGCAATCAAGGTCAGTGGAACAACTAAAAAACTCACCACAGGAATAGCAATTAGATTTGCAAATGGAGAAACGATGGATGCTTGTTGAAAAAGAAAAATAAGTAATGGAATGAGGGCTAAACTAATACGCCATTGTAAACGCCCCCATATTCTCCAGCCCTTATCAACATCAAGTCGCCCCGAAGCTGCGAGACTTATTATGCTAACAGCCGCAAAAGACAACCAGAATCCTGCCGATAAAACTGCTACAGGATCAAGCAATAAGACACTCAACAATGCAAGACTTAACACTAGCAAACTTTGTACCTTGTGTAATTTGAAAATTGAAAACATCACAATGCTTAACATAATAAGAGCACGCTGAGCAGGAACAGCAAAACCTGATAAAGCCGCATAGAACGCCGCAATTGATAAAGCACTTAAAGCCGCGACTCGGGGCGATGCCAACTTTAATGCCGCAGAACCACAATACGGCCATAAACGTCGGACAATAAGAAAAATAAAACCGGCAAGAAGCCCTATATGTAAGCCTGATATTGCAACAAGATGGCTGGTACCTGTGGCACGAAAAACATACCACTGTTCTTGTGATATTCCTGTTCGTTCTCCCATTGCCAGTGCAATCAGGATGCCGGCGTATTTATTTTCTGACGTAATGCTTATTAAGGTGTCATATAAATGTTGACGTAGAATAAGCATACTATAGCCGTTTGCTTCATCATCCAGTTTTTTTGCAAACTGTTTCTTTCTGGCATTTATACGCACATAACCTGTTGCTCTTATCTTTTTTTGATACAGCCATCCTTCATAATCAAAGCCGCCTGGATTCATAAAACCATGAGGTTGTTTTAAACGTAGCCAAAACTGCCAACGCTGTCCTGCTTTCACTTTTATCTTGCTTTTATTCTTGAAACGCCCCCCACGTTTGCCATACCAGCTAATTCGAACTTTACCTATTGAATCAATTTTTTGTTTATTAAATTCTATGGTTTCAATATTAAATTCAAATCGCTGCTTACGGTTATCTGCAAGAGGAATACTTGCAATCACTCCCGTTACTAATAAGTCTTTACCCTGTAATTCATTTGGCAACGAAACATCTAAAACCCAATGAGCGCGTAATAAAGCCCATAGAAATCCCAGGAAGAATAAGATAATTATTCGGATATTTCGTGCAATCAGAACATTATTAAAGTAACGAGGTAAAAAAGGTAAACTAAAAATAGAAAATAGAGCCCAACACCACATAATGTTCGGCAAGCTACTAAATTGCTGAAGAAATAGAATTCCAAAGAGGAAAGATATAATCCCTGATTTCATTAAACTCACCCGTCCTTGAGTGTGATTAAGCATGTTAATATAACTTTATATTGGTAACAATATCTCGATATTGCTAACATCTAATTTTAGACTAACAGATTTCATTAAAATAGAAAGCCGAATGCCAAAGAAGTTTATTAAACGCTACATGCCGGATCATGAAAAAATCCGTAAAAACAAACAACTTAACAAAGTGTTTGGAACTTTACTGCATGATCCGAATTTACTACATCTAAATAGACGTTCAGTGTCCATGGCTTTTTTTGTTGGCTTGTTCGTGGCCTTTGTTCCGCTCCCTTCACAAATGATTATGGCTGCTGCCATTGCTATTCTTATTCGATGCAACCTACCTATTTCTGTTGGACTTGTTTGGGTATCTAATCCAATAACCATGCCTCCTCTCTTTTATTTTGCTTATAAAGTAGGTGCATGGATCTTAAGCACACCTGAACATGAATTTGTTTTTGAATTAAGCTGGAAATGGTTAGGTACTGAGCTCGAAGCTATATGGCAACCCTTTTTATTAGGTTGCACTATTAGTGGAGTTGTCTTTGGCGCGTTAGGGTATATTACAATCCGACTTTTATGGCGCTTACATATCATTAATACAATTAAAGAACGAAAAAAGAAACGAGCATTAAAAAAGGCTCAAAAATAAATATTTTCTTAATTAACCCCAGCCTCATATAAGAAAATATGTTAATGGGTAGCCCGGATGAAATGTAATGTGATCCAGGGGGAAACAGGCAAAACATTCTCTCCCGGATTTCTCTTCGCTACATCCAGGCTACATTACTCTCTTTTTAAAACATCCCTGTTATTAACAACTCTGGGAATGCGAGAATGATGTGCATTGCTTTATACCCAGCGGAGGTTAATTAGTTAAAAAGTTATTTACTATTTTCAATCGCCTTCTGCAATGTCGAACCAAGTTCTGCTGGTGAAGTCGCAGTGTAAACACCAGCCTTTTCAAGCGCTGCATATTTTTCTTTCGCAGTACCTTTACCACCCGCAATAATTGCACCGGCATGTCCCATACGTTTACCTTTCGGTGCTGTTACACCTGCAATGTAAGCGGCGACGGGTTTACTCATGTTTGATTTAATGAACTCGGCAGCCTCTTCTTCTGCGGAACCACCAATCTCACCTACCATAATGATTGATTCTGTTTGCGGATCATTTTCAAAAGCTTCTAAGCAGTCGATAAACGTAGTGCCAGGAATAGGATCTCCACCTATACCAACACAAGTACTTTGACCTAAGCCTATATCGGTTGTTTGTTTAACCGCTTCATAGGTTAATGTGCCTGAACGAGAAACAATACCAACCTTACCCGGCAGATGAATTTCACCCGGCATAATTCCGATTTTACATTCACCCGGCGTAATAACGCCCGGACAGTTTGGACCAATAAGACGAGAGTCTGATTGATTAACAACGTGCCAAACATCTAACATATCTTTTGTTGGTATACCTTCAGTTATACAAACAATGAGTTCAAGGCCAGCATCGACGGCTTCTAATATCGCATCTTTACAAAAAGCAGCAGGTACATAAATAACGGTAGCATCAGCTTGTGTTTCATTTACCGCATCTTTAACCGTATTAAATACAGGCAAACCTAATGAAGTTTGACCTCCTTTACCGGGTGTAACACCACCCACCATTTTTGTTCCGTATTCAATGGCTTTTTCAGAATGATACTGTCCTTGCTTGCCAGTAAAGCCCTGACAAATTACTTTTGTTTCTTTATTAATCCAGACACTCATAATGACTTCACCTGCTTAACAATTTTTTCGGCCGCATCATTTAAGTTATGTGCTGTTTCAATTTTTAACGGGCTTGCATCAAGAATTTCTAATCCTTTCTTAGCATTATTGCCTTCTAAACGAACCACAACAGGTACATTAACGCCTATCTCTTCAACTGCTGCTGCAATACCTTCTGCAATAATATCGCAGCGCACTATACCTCCAAAAATATTTACTAAAATACCTTTAACCTTTTCATCCGATAAAATAATTTTAAAGGCTTCAGCTACTCTTTCTTTTGTTGCTGTTCCGCCCACATCTAAAAAGTTTGCCGGCTCACTGCCTTGTAGTTTTATTAAATCCATTGTTGCCATGGCTAATCCCGCACCGTTTACCATGCAGCCTATTTCACCATCTAATGAAATATAATTAAGATCCCATTCTTTAGCACGGACTTCTCTTTCATCTTCTTGTGTAACATCACGTAATTCTTCAAGATGAGCGTGACGATATAAAGCACTGTCATCAATATTTATCTTGGCATCAAGACAAAGTAAATCACCTTGCTTCGTTACAACTAAAGGATTGATTTCTAACAAAGACAAATCTTTTTCGACAAACATTTTAGCTAACGCCATCAGTAACTTACTAAACTGTTTTATTTGATCACCTTTTAAACCTAAAGCAAAACCAAGATCACGACATTGATACCCTTGTATTCCAACTATAGGATTAACAGCTGCTTTAAGAATTTTTTCGGGTGTTTCTTCGGCAACCTTTTCAATCTCCATGCCACCTTCGGTTGAGGCCATGAATACAATTTGTCGTAAAGAACGATCAATCACAGCACCAAGATAGAGTTCTCGTTCAATATCACAGGGTTGTTCGATTAATATTTTATGAATAGGTTGGCCCTTTGCATCTGTCTGAAACGTAATCAGGTTATGTCCCAGCATTGAAGATACAAAAGCTTCTACTTCTTCTTTTTTATCTGTGATTTTAACGCCGCCTGCTTTACCGCGACCACCGGCATGAACTTGAGCCTTAACGACCCAACGTTCACCACCTAACTCTTCAAGCTTAGCTTTAACTTGTGAGCTTTGGTTAACCACTCGAAACTCAGGAACAGCTATACCGTATTCGGAGAACAGTGTTTTTGACTGATACTCGTGTAGATTCATAATGATTTCCGGGTTTTAAATTTCAAGATCATTGCTAAGAACGACAGTTGTTTTCTTAGTTACTAATTTGACCATCAGATAAATGTAAAATGCGATCCATCTTGTTGGCAAAATTCAAATCATGTGTAACAACAACAAAGCTGGTATTTAGCTCTCTATTTACTTCTAACATGAGCTCGTAAACCTGGTCAGCGGTTTTACCATCAAGATTTCCCGTAGGTTCATCCGCTAAAACACACGTTGGATTAGTGACTAACGCACGCGCTAATGCAGCTCGTTGACGTTCACCACCAGAGAGTTCACTTGGTTTATGTTTGACCCGATGTCCTAAGCCAACACGCTCAAGCATACTGTTTGCTTTATCTGTCGCTTCTTTTGGGCTCAAACCACGAATTAATAATGGCATAGCCACATTTTCCAGTGCACTAAATTCAGGTAATAAATGATGAAATTGGTAAACAAAACCCAGGTTATGATTTCTTAATATACCGCGTTGAGTTTCATCCAATGAAGCCATGTTTTTTCCTGCAACTTCAACGCGCCCTTTTGTCGGTAAATCCAGGCCACCTAATAATTGCAGTAAGGTGCTTTTACCTGAACCGGATGAGCCAATGATAGCAACCTGTTCACCTTTATTAATACTAAGAGAAATGTCTTTTAGAACTTCAACTTCTGCTGGGCCTTCAGTAAAGGTTTTATTAAGACCTTCGCACATTAAAACGATGTCAGAAGAACCTCGATCGGAGATGTTATTCATAACGCAGAGCCTCCGCCGGTTGAGTCTGGCTCGCTCGCCATGCAGGATAAAGTGTTGCCACTAAACCAAGAACGAGTGAAATAGAGCAAATAGTCCAAACATCATCCCAATGTAAATCTGAGGGTAAGACGCTAATATAATAAACAGCAGGATCAAGAATACGTATACCAAATATTCCTTCCAGAAACGGCACCACAGTATCAAGATTTAAAGCTAAACTGACTCCAGCCACCGTGCCGACTAATGTTCCAATGAAACCAATAATCGCCCCTTGCACCATAAAGATACCCATTATGCTACGAGGTGAAGCGCCTAATGTTCTTAAGATAGCGATATCACTTTGCTTGTCCGTAACAACCATAACTAACGTCGAAACAATATTAAAAGCAGCAACCGCGACAATCAGTAGCAACAGTAAAAAGATCATACGTTTTTCAATTTTTACTGCACGGAACCAATTTGCATGATAGCTACTCCAGTCCCTAACCCAATATTCACTTAATTCTTTATCTTGTAACTCTTCTTTTGTTAGAGGTGCAGCAAATAAATCATTCAGTTTAGCTCGTACACCTGTCACCTGGCCTTTCATACGAAATAAACGTTGCGCATCTTTTAAATGTATTAAAGCCATGCTGCTGTCGTATTCATACATACCGAGATAAAATACGCCAACAACGGTAAAACGTTTTAACCGTGGCGCAACCCCGGCAGGTGTCACATTTGCGCTAGGAGTAACCATGGTGACTTTATCTCCAACATGTACACCCAAAATTCGGGCTAGGTCCTGTCCTAAAATAACGCCAAATTTTCCTGCTTTGAGATCTGTAAAACGACCCGCTTTCATTTTTAAAGAAACATTCGAGACATCAGGTTCTTTCTCAGGCAAAACACCCCGGATCAGAGTTCCATTTACACTGGAGCCATTAATCAACATTCCTTGTGCTTCAATATAAGGGGCGGCAGCAATCACATTTTTATGTGTTTTCGTTGTTTTGAGAACAGCAGGCCAATTTTTTAAGCGGCCATCAAAATCCGTGACAGTAAGATGCGACACCATATCGAGAATGCGTTCACGGACTTCCTTTTCAAAGCCATTCATGACCGATAAAACGGTAATTAAGGCCATAACGCCAAGCGCAATTCCCATCATCGAAGACAGAGAAATGAAAGAAATGAAGTGGTTGCGGCGCTTTGCTCGTGTGTAACGAAGCCCGACAAAGAGTTCTAGTGGTTTAAACATGGGGCAAATATTAACTGAAAACAACTTTCAGGCATACTATTGATTTTATTCAATTTTTTTGCATGAATTTTAACCATTAAGCAGGCCGGTTAATGGTGTAAATGCAGAACTATTCAAAGCTAAACACATCCCGTCATCGCGAACGACGGCATGGACACAGAAGAGCAACGCAGGACGATTCCATGAATGGAATCGGTAGAGTCGAGTCTGGAACGGAGACCGAGCAGTTGCCGAGGAACAACGTGACTGCGGCAATCTCATGTTAATAGCCCCTTTTGTGAGATTGCTTCGCCCGATAAAACTGGGCTCGCAATGACAGGATATCATTCAAAAGTTTATTCATGCCCTGATTAACAAGATAATGGCTTAGCTTTTGCCTGTAAGCCATTGATAGAGTATAGTTTACTCCTCAGTTGAGAATAATTCTGGAGTTATGAGATGTTAAAACTAAGTCACATTACAGCAACAGGGCTACTGTTACTTGGATTATCTGCGAGCGTATCTGCAGAAGAAATTATTTTACCTACTGCAGAGCCTGAAACAACGGAGTATTCAATTCAGTTACCGGGACGTGGAATGACCATGGAATCGGTACAAAACCGATTTGGTGAAGCGATAGAGAGATATCCAGCCGTTGGAGAGCCACCCATTTCAAAATGGACTTACAAGGATTTTAGCGTCTACTTTGAAAGCGAATATGTTATTCATGCTGTAGTTAATAATAACTAGAGTTACTGATAGCAAAATCTAAACTGAAACTCTATACCTCATCTTAGCCTAGCTCATCATTACCTAAACTTAGGAAATGGCGAGTCAAGGTACCAAGCTTTACCTTCTTTATCTCTTTTCCAGTGTTGTTTAACCGTCATTATTTTTATCACTTGCTGACTTTTTTTAATATATTTTATTTCAACAAGTAAATAGGAGTTATGCTCATCCGGCGTACTATTTTGCAGTACTGAGTAGCCTGTAACACGATAAAATTTTAGTCTTCGACGCTCAAGGTCAGATAAAGTAGACCCATTTTTATGAAAAGATTTTGCCTTGGTAAACTCTCCCCAGCGAACCGCTCTTTCATACGATCTTGTTGAACTATCAAGCACTTGCATTGCATCGGGAGATACCGAACAAGAAAACAATGAACTCAATATGGTGCTCACTAAAACTAATTTAAATAACCGCCTAACCATGTATCTCTCCGTTTTACTTATTATTATAGTCTGATAACATAAATACATAATAAGCAGGCTTTATAAAAGACACAACTATTAATGTCAGAAGAAAGTACAGAACATAAACGACTTGGTCATAAATTCATTATTGCAATGTGGATTGCGGTAATGATTATGGTGTTTTTTTTATTTAGTGATTTGCTTGAAACAGATTACAATCCAAATCAGCAAGTCCTCAGTAAAACGACCGGTCAGCAAAATGTTGTTACGCTAAAACGTAATCGCTACGGCCACTATGTGACTCAAGGAAAAATTAATAATCATCCGGTTACGTTCTTACTTGATACTGGTGCCAGTGATATTTCTATCCCTGACAAAATCGCAAAAAAACTTAAACTAAAGTATGGCCAGGAGCAACGTTATCAAACAGCTAACGGAGTGATTGTTGGTTATTTGACAACATTAAAGAGCGTTAGTATTGGAAACATCCAGTTACAAAATGTTCGCGCCTCTATAAATCCTAAAATGGATGATGATGAGATATTACTGGGAATGACATTCTTAAAGTTTATTGAGTTTACTCAGCGTGGAGATACACTTATTTTGCGTCAATAATTAACCTCAGCTTCATATAAGAAAAGTATGTTACGGGTAGCCCGGATGAAATGTAATGTAATCCGGGAAAACAGGCTTAAACTCTCTCTCCCGGATTACGCTTCGCTGCATCCAGGCTATTTTTAAATATCCCTGTTACCCCCCGGGAACGCGAGAATCATGTAGATTTCTTATACGCAGCTCAGGTTAACTAATAAAACCATCAATAAGCCCTACTTTGTCTCACAATTTAGACTATAAACACGTAAATATGGATATTTTATCTTGAGTTTTTGACTCAACAGCCGATAATAATATCTACACAATAAAATAGTCGTATTAGACAATAAGTTAGCGACAATAATTAAAATAAACCACTCAACAACCAGCTTTAAGGTGACATATGAAAAAATTACTTCTTGGTGCAGTAGTCGCACTATTACCATTAACAGGCTTCTCAGCAACAATACTCGGTTTTCAAGCAGGTGGCGGACTTTGGACACATGATCCAAGTGGTTCAATAAGCACAAGTAATGATACTGTTGGTGTCAGCGCTAATTTAAAAAATGATCTGAAATTATCAGAAGAACAGGAGGGTTATACTTATTTTCTAGTCGAACACCCTGTTCCGCTTATTCCGAATTTTAAATACGTGGATACAAAGCTAACACACTCAGGTACAGGTACTGCAAACTTTACTTTTGATAGCGTTGATTATGTTGCCGGAGCAAATACAACATTCGAGCTAAATCAAACTGATCTTATACTTTATTATGAAATTCTTGATAATGTTATCAGTCTTGACATAGGATTGAATGCAAAACAAATTGATGGTCAAGTAGCAATAAATACAACGCCAACAGCTTTTTCTGGAACTATTCCCATGCTTTATGTTGCTGCTGAAATTTCTTTACCAGCAGGTTTTACAATAGCGGGAGAAATTAGCACCATCAGCGCGGGTAGTGATGAAATTACTGATCTCACAGCTAAAGTAACCTATACAACCGATTTCAATTTGGGTGTCGAAGCAGGTATTCGAACACAAACTATTGTAGTTGATGTTGATGATGTGCAAGCTGATATAGAATTTAGTGGCCTTTTTGCTGGTGTATACTTCAAGTTCTAAATAAGTCGCTTATTAGTATTATTAATGCCGGGTTTTTCCCGGCATTTTTATTTTAAAACATCCAAATTTACTTTTTATAAACTAAACTGTAAGTATGTATAGGTTTCCTTTTACCTTCTAAATTGGAGTCTTAATATGCGATTATTCAATATTCTTGTTTTATTCCTGGTAAGTTTCTTTGTCGTAGCTGAGCAAGCCACTTTTGTGCAAACACCGTACAAAGAACCTAAAGTTTTGTTTGAGTTTTATTATGACAATCCAAATAAAATAAACTCCGCCTTGTATTGGTTACGCTCTTACATAAATCCATTATCAGAAGAACCGTATAATTACGCCCCTGAATTTATGGATATAAAAGTTATTATTCACGGTACAGAAATTGTCACGTTAGCAAAAAAGAATTATCAAAAATATAAAACCGCTGTTGATAGAATGAAGTACTACAGCATGATCGGTGTAGAATTTAGAGTATGCGCCCTTGCCGCAAAAGACTTTGGTTATGAAATAAAAGACTTTCAAAGTTTCGTGAAAGTTGTGCCCTCTGCCATTATTGAAATCGGGCATTGGCAGCAAGAGGGGTACGCTATTATTAAACCGCAAATCATGGATAAAAAATTTAGTATCGAGGAAATACGTTAACCTCATTTTATATATTAAGGAATTAACAAAAAGTGATTATGTTTTTTGTAGGTCGGCCTCGCCATGCCCAACTTAATAATATTTATATAATAGGGTATCAGGCCGACGCTGCGGTAGAAAAGGTACTAAGGCTTTAAATATGCAGAAGATAATAAACTATGAGGAATTTACTAACGTATCGTCGGCTTGAAAGCCGAGCTACATTTTAAAAGGTCGTCCTGCTTTAAATCCTGTAGTAGAATACACGCTATTTTGTAATCTATTGACCTTAATAAATGACGCATTCCAACCCTGCCCTTACCTCCCCTTTTAATCCTGTACGTCCTTCAAAAGCGGGCTTTCGCAGTCAATGGGGAAGACTTTATGGCAGTAGTTACGGCTTAGTTCTCAGTGCAACAGCAGCACAGCATTCCGGCCCTGTTTTAGTTATTACAGCAGATATGGCTGCCGCCCAACGCCTTGAATATTCACTGCGTTTTTATATGGCAGAAAAGGATATATCAATACTGCAATTCCCTGACTGGGAAACGTTACCGTACGACAGGTTCTCTCCGCATCAAGATATTATTTCTGAACGTTTAACCACATTATCCAGACTGCCCGATTTAACCCACGGTATTTTGATCACCCCTATTCAAACATTAATGCATCGTATTGCCCCTAAAAGTTATCTTGACGGGTTTTGTTTATCTCTAACGTTAGAGCAAAAATTTGATATTGATGAAATGCGACTACGTTTAGAAAATAGCGGTTATAACTGTGTTTCGTCTGTAATGGAGCACGGTGAATTTGCCGTTCGCGGTAGTTTGTTTGATCTTTTCCCTATGGGTAGCAAACACCCATTTCGAATTGAATTATTTGATGATGAAATTGAAAGTATTCGAACCTTTAATCCTGAGACACAACTCTCTATTGAGAAAGTCGATAAAATACAATTATTACCTGCTCGTGAATTCCCTTTAAACAAAGAGGCCATTTCACAATTTAGAACTGCTTTCCGCGCACGTTTTGAAGGTAATCCGCAACAAACCAATGTTTACCGTGATGTTACTAATGGAATTGCATCTCCAGGCATTGAATATTATTTACCACTATTCTTTGAAGAAACGATTAGTCTTTTTGATTACCTGCCTGACTCAACATTATTAATCACTGCTGATGATGTAAATACCGAGGTTGAAACATTCTGGTCAGAGATTAATGAACGTTATGAACAAGCCAGGCATGATCTTGAACATCCTTTATTAAATCCGGATGAAGTTTTTTTACCTATCAATGAAGTATTCAGTCACTTCAAACGATTCCCACGTGTTGAACTACAACATTATGAACATGAAGATTCACAAGCAGTCAATTTTGCAACTGAAGCACCTCCTCTGCTCAATTTTGATGTTCGCGCAAGTGAAGCTGCCGCATCATTAAAACAATTTCTCAATAATTTTGATGGTCGGGTTTTATTTGCGGCTGAGACCACGGGGCGTAGAGAAACGCTAACAGAAATGTTGCGTGATAACGACATAATGCCAACGCAAGTCGAAAACTGGCAAGAGTTTATTAGTAGCCAACACAAACTTGCCATTACCGTTGCACCGCTTGAAGATGGTTTGTTGTTAAGTGACCCTGCCATTGCGGTTATTTCCGAGCCACAATTATTCGGCTTGCAGGTTTTACAACGCCGCCGCCGTAAAAAATCAAAACGCGATACCGATAGCATTGTAAAAAACCTGGCTGAACTGACACTTAACGCTCCAGTTGTTCATGATGATTATGGTGTCGGCCGCTATCTTGGATTGCAGACTTTAAAAATTGGTGAGCTGGATACTGAGTTCTTAACTCTTGAGTATGCAAATAACGACAAGCTCTATGTTCCCGTTAACTCATTACACCTTATTAGTCGCTATACAGGTGCGGCACCCGACAATGCGCCACTACATCGATTAGGTAGTGGACAATGGGAGAAAGCGAAAAAGAAAGCGCGTGAACAAGTGCGTGATGTTGCTGCTGAGTTGCTGGATATTTATGCTCGACGTGAAGCTCAATCTGGTTTTGCTTATCCTATTGATGAAATGCAATACCATGCATTTTCAGCAGGCTTTCCATTTGAAGAAACCCCGGATCAACAAACCGCGATTGATAATGTTATTCGAGATATGCGATCACCCAAGCCAATGGATCAACTCATTTGTGGTGACGTGGGTTTTGGTAAAACAGAAGTGGCTATGCGTGCTGCTTTTATTGCCGTACAAGCAGGAAAACAAGTTGCCGTTTTATCGCCAACCACATTATTAACGCAACAGCATACTGAAAATTTCAGAGACCGTTTTGCTGACTGGCCAGTACAAGTTGAATCGTTATCTCGATTTAGCACAAAAAAAGAACAGACCCAGGTTCTTAAAAATTTAGAAGCCGGTAAAGTTGATATTGTCATCGGTACACACAAGCTATTACAACCCGATGTAAAATATAAAAACCTTGGCCTGGTTATTATTGATGAAGAACATCGATTCGGTGTTCGTCAAAAAGAACAATTCAAATCACTACGATCAGAAATTGATATATTAACATTAACCGCAACGCCGATACCTCGCACATTAAATATGGCTATGTCTGGTTTGCGTGAATTATCCATTATTGCCAGCCCACCTGCGAAACGTCTTGCTATTAAAACATTCGTTACCGAGTGGAAAGATGACATGATTAAAGAAGCCTGTTTGCGAGAAATAAAACGTGGCGGCCAAGTTTATTTTTTACACAATGATGTCGCGACCATTGAAAAACAAACGCATAAATTAGCAGAGCTAATTCCAGAAGCGAATATTCAATTCGCACACGGACAAATGCGGGAACGTGATCTTGAACGTGTTATGTCTGACTTTTATCACCAACGTTTTAATGTACTCGTATGTACAACCATTATTGAAACAGGTATTGATATTCCCAGTGCAAATACGATCATATTAAACAAGGCAGACCGTTTTGGTTTAGCACAACTTTATCAATTACGTGGCCGTGTAGGACGCTCACATCATCGTGCTTATGCTTACTTAATCATCCCAAGCCGTAAAACATTAACATCAGATGCTAAAAAACGTTTAGAGGCTATTGAATCTATTGAGTCGCTAGGTACTGGTTTTACCCTTGCAACGCATGATCTTGAAATTCGTGGTGCCGGTGAGTTATTAGGAGATGGTCAAAGCGGACAAATGATAGAAATTGGTTTCAGCATGTATACCGAGCTTTTAGAACGCGCAGTCACGGCTTTAAGACAGGGCAAAACACCCGACCTTGATAAACCATTACATCAAGGTGCAGAAATTGATTTACATGTTCCTGCCCTAATACCCAATGATTATATTCCTGATGTTCACGAACGCCTTATCATGTACAAACGCATCGCCAGTGCAGTAGATGCAGGTGAACTAAAAGAACTACAAGTTGAAATAATCGATCGTTTTGGATTATTACCGATACCCGTTAAAACTCTACACCAGGTAACAGAGTTAAAATTAAGTGCAGCAAAACTGGGGATTAAAAAGATTGATTATGGAGAAGAAGGTGGTCGCATTGTATTTGTAAAGCAGCCTGATATTGATCCTATGAAAATCATCAAGCTCATACAAAGCCAGTCAAATACTTACAAGCTTGACGGCAATGACAAGTTACGTTTACTGAAGCCAATTATTGATATTGAATTTAGAATAAAGGCACTGGAAGAGTTGTTTGAGTATCTTTCATAGCTTTAGCGACTTCAACTGGTGACGCAACACTTATTCTAACGGAACATCCGCTACAGGGTGACCTTTGACGACCTTAATACCATTGCTGTATACCAATGGGTACTTGCTAGCTATTTGTAAACATAATTTATGTCATTAATGTTCTATTTAATTAATTTTTCAGAGCCAGTAACTTTGAGATCTCTCTCATAATCCTACTAACATCAACCGGCTTACTAAAATAAGAGATATTAAGTTCAGAAACTTCCTTTGAATCGATTTTATCGCTATAACCTGAACATAGGATTGCTGGAAGTTCTGGACGAATAGCTCTTAATTTATCAATCAGCTCCTTACCTGTTATTTTTGGCATGGTTTGATCGGTAATCAATATAGAGAATCTATCAGGGTTCTCCTTAAACAAATTCAAAGCTTCTGTACTGTCAATGACGTAGTATGATTTGTATCCACAATTATTGATCACTTCGGACATATGCCTCGCCAGCATCCCTTCATCATCAACGACCAGAACTTCAGAACCATCTCCTTTAGGAATTTCTGCTGGCTTTTCTGTTAAATCATCTCTCGCACTAGTAGCTTCACTTGCGATGGGGTGAAATAGTAAGCGAAAAGTAGTTCCTTTTCCGGGTTCGCTATCGAACAAGATATGTCCAGCGTGATCTTCCATAATGCGATAAATGATCGGAAGTCCCATTCCTGTTCCCTTACCTACCTCCTTGGTGGTAAAGAAAGGGGTGAAAATATTTCTTGCAGTTTCAGGATTAATGCCTGAGCCAGTATCACTAATACTTAACTCAATCCAATCGCCTTGAATAGGTTTGTGTGATACGGAATCTATAGCATCTAACCCATGCTGCATATGTAGTTCAACGGTTAATTTACCCACGCCATCCATTGCGTCACGTGCATTAATACAAAGATTCATCAATATCTGATTTAATTGAGTTTGATTCATCAATACGTTAGGTAACTGTTGATCAATTTTAGTTTCAATTTCAATGGTGCTTGGAAGAGTTGAACGTAACATCTTGATATCTTCCACAACAAGGGAGGATATATTTTGTGGCGCATCATCGATCTGTTTACTTCGAGTAAAAGAGAGCATTTCTGAAACCAAATTGGCGGCACGCTTACCTGCAGTCGCAATACTACTAATATATTCGAGAAGCTTTTCATCTCCCTTGTTAATACATTTAGTTACACTAAGTTCAGCGTAGCCATTAATGATACCTAATAGATTATTGAACTCGTGAGCAATACCACCGGCCAGATGACCGAGCGATTCCATTTTCTGTGAATGTAAGAGTTCATTTTGTAGATTTTCTTTTTCCTTCTCAGCCTGCTTACGTTCAGTGATATCAATAATAACCCCCTGATAGTAAGAAATATTTCTATCAGCATCTCGCCCGACCAAGGTGCGATCATCAATCCAGAAAATCTCCCCTGTTGGAGAGACAATGCGATACTCTTGAGAAAATTGTTCTACACCAGCATTAGAATTCTCCTGCACCTTACGATTAACTCGCTCTAAATCTTCGGGGTGCACTATTGAACTATATGAGGTCTCACCCGACATAAAACTATTGGATGTATATCCGAACTGGATCACGTTACTTGAGACATATTCCGCTGGCCAGTTCTCGATTGCTTTCCAGCGGAAAAGTACTACCGGGCTTTCCTCAACAACTATGTTGGCTTGCTGTAATTGTTCCTCAACCCGTTTACGCTCAGCAATCTCTTTTGCCAGGCGGCGATTCCAGTAGAGGATGATGCCGAGAATCAGTGCCATCATACTCAACACTTGCCATAGCAGTGTGTAATCTGGAGCAGAGATAACTTCACGCATCATCCATTTCTGCTGAATAGCGGTGTGCTCCAGTGGAGTAATCGCAGCGATAGCGCGATTAATCAGCGCTACCAGCTGAGCATGTTCTTTTCTTACCATCACCTGAACCGGAAAGCGCACATCAGTCACACCTGCAAGCTTGACTATGCCAGCTTTAAAAAAATCGATGTGGTACTGGAGTACAGGCAGGATATCCACCGCAGCTACAGCATTCCCATCGGCTACCTGTTTAAGAGCTTCAGTGGTGTTTGCGACCTGCAGGAATTTGATTTCCGGGTAACGTGACTTCAACATATGGTAGGCTCTGTAGTTTCTACCCACTGCTACGAGCTTCCCCTCAAGTGCCGCGGCACTAAATATTGGCCCGACTCCTGTTTGATTAGCTACAGCAATAGGGAAATCCATATAGCTGTCTGAAAAAATTGCATAGGTTTCCCGTTCCCCGGTACTTGTTGTATCTGTGATGATGTCGGCTTTTCCCTGCTGCATCAGTTTAATGCCTGTGGCAAAGGAGGACTCTAACTCATTTGTAACTGCATTCAACCCAAGCTTGTTACAAATCAATGCCCAGTAATCTTGACCAAGACCGACAGTCTTCCCTTCTTCATTTTTCATACTGAAGGGCATCCATCGTTGGGTTAATACGCGTTGGAATCGCGTACTATCCAGATAGGTCTGCTCCTGTTCATTCAAGTGGATCTTGCCTTGCTCCGTTTTTGTTTTATAAAAAAAGTCAGAATCTAAATTTGCTTTTTCGATGAATCCAGATTTGACGTAGGTGTTGGCAATGGTCTGATAGCGGGAGGAATCAAAGGTTCCCATCTCTATGAGATCAGGAAGAATGAGTTTTTCTGTTTCTCTTGCTTCATAGGCCAGATGACCTCGGCTTACTCCCTGTGGATTATATTTTTGCAGAATAAGCTCAATCATCTCCTCCCGATTATTTAACGCATAACGCCAGCCCTTCAGTGTCGCTCGACGGAGTTTTTCTACCCGCTCAGGATGTTCATGCAATTCCGCCTCTGTAGTGAAAAGGTTATCACCGTAAAAATCAATACCATAATCGCGTGGATTAATAATATTGACCGCTGTATTTTTCTCATAAAACCAATAGGGCTGGACTGTTACATAAGCAACGTGGACGTCAATCGTTCCATCAATAAGATCGTGAGGTATTCCCCTGTTTTCTATTAGTTTAATTGCATTAATATTTTTAAATGCTTTCAGCAACAGGGCTATAAGAGGCGCACTACTATGCCACTGGATATCAAAACTAACTCGCTTGCCAGCCATATCCTGAGGAGTCTCAATCCCTGAATCCTTGAGTGTTAGAAAAACCAACGGGGAGTGTTGAAAGATCTGCGCTAAAAGTACCACTGGCTTGCCTTGCAGACGCGGCATGACCAATCCGGCATCTGCCGTTCCATACTGAGCGAGCCCTTGTAGTACGTCATCAATATGACTGGTCGTTAGATCACGTTGACGAAGCTCAACATCCAGGCCTTCATCAGTATAAAATCCCTTTTCCAGTGCAGCGTAATAACCGGCGAACTGAAACTGATGCAGCCACTTGAGCTGAATAGTGACTTTTTCGTTAGTGGCACTATTTCCCATTCCCGGTAAAAAAAGTAGCAACAAAAAACAGAGCATGCTTGCCCTGAAAAAATTATGCCACAGACTTATACATCTCCTAATCTTGGACAAAATTTTATTCGTGCGAATATTTTTAGTGTTCGTTAACACCGGTTCTAGTGTAAGTTGGGTACAGAAAGTATTTTCTTTCATCACATCTCCAGTGATGTTGGTTTTCCTATGCTTTTAAAGCCAAGAGCGATAAGCGAACTTTCTTGATTTGCTTATAGTTGTTATGTGTTTTTAACTAGCAACTGCTTTACCACTAATAATGTAATTCCTTATATTTTCATTTTATTGTTAGATCGTATTCTCATAAATATATTAATATATAAAATCGAATAATAGCTTTAAACAAATCTTAGTTTTAAATTGGATATATCTAACAGACCTCTTGTGATCGATAACCATTATAAGACAAACCAACCAACTGAACGAGTCAACGCAACACCCACAATATAACTAAACGTCAATAATGCCAAAATAAAAAACACCACTTTATTTTTCATTTCTTTTGCTCGTTTTAACGCAAACATGCCAAAGACAATATAAACAATTAACGCAGTAACTTTTGTTGTTAGCCATGCATGAACAAAAGGATATTGCTGGATATTTATAGCCAGTAATGTGGCTGTAGTGAGTAAGATAGTATCGTTCACATGGGGGAGTATTTTCACCCATTTTTTAGTCATCATGGGTGACTCTCGAAATACCCAAAAGCCACGAAGCAAAAATAAACTGATACTAATGAAAGCTGTGCTCATATGAATGAGTTTAATCATAATTCATCCTCATCATGGTGTGGTTCGGAGAATAATTCATCTTCAAAACCAAAATCTTTCAGATCTTCAATACGGGATGGATACAATATGCCATCCAAATGGTCGACTTCATGTTGTACGACACGGGCATGAAAACCGTGAGCTTCTCTTTCAATTAAATTTCCTTTAGCATCGAAACCTCGATATCGAATTGAGCTATAACGTGGCACAAGCCCTCTCATATGAGGAACGCTCAAGCACCCTTCCCAGGCGGAGTCTCTTTCAGTACCAATAATCGAGATCTCAGGATTAATAAGGACTGTTTCAGGTACAGAGTCAGCATCAGGATATCGTGGATTTTCAGAGATGCCGAATATAACAATGCGTAAGCTTACCGCAATTTGAGGGGCCGCCAAACCTGCCCCATTTAAAGCCGCCATCGTATCCTGCATATCAGAGATAAGTTGTTCTAACTCAGCTGTAGCAAATTCTTCGACCTCTTTGGCTCGCGCTAAGAGTAGAGGATGCCCCATTTTTATTACTTCTTGTACTGCCATCACAAAATTCCAATTAGGTTTAGCATTTTTACCTGAACAATGAGAAAATAAGCCATAACGAATATAACAGGAAACAGCATCTTGAAAATACTTATCTCAACTCTATTTTTTCTATTGGTAAATATCAGTTTTGCTGAGGATATGCGCTATTATGATGTTGAAATCGTCATTATTGAGAATCTTTCCAACAAATCAAGAAATTCAGAAAACTGGCCACTTCAGGTAAATTTAGTCCAGCCTGAAAAAACAGTACAACTTGGTCAACCTGTTTTAAAAAAATGGCTACCAAAAGATGTTCATTTAAAATCAAGCTATAAACTATTAAAAGCAAATACATATCAATTGACTGATAAAGTAGAAAAAATATCTGAGTCCAAAACACAACGTGTTATTTTTCATACTGCGTGGCGTCAACCTGGTCTGGACAAAAAACAAGCGCTTCCAATTTATTTTAAACGAGAAGTCCCTGCTCCACCTGTTGTTGAAGACTTAAGTAGCTCAGATCAAAATACTGAAGACGGCTCGCTCGATGCTAAATCCAACCCATCTGTTTTAGAAGGCGTATTACGTGTCACATTAGCACGCTACTTACACTTCGAAGCAGAACTCACATTAAAAGGTAAAATTCCAGAAATCGAATATAGCAATAACCCATTTTCAGTATTGGATAATCAAAGCGAACTTAGCGTAATGGATAAACAGGGTGTTATTCATTTAAAACAAAAACGACGTCGTATTCGAAGTAAAGAGTTACATTACTTGGATCATCCAGTATTAGGAATATTAATATTAATTACACCTTATGAAAAACCTGAAAACCTGGCAGCTAATCCTACGGTTAAATAATATTTGAATAAAAACTTTTTAATCGAGCGAAGGGATAACGGCTTCGAGCAACTGCCGAACACGATCTATACCACTATTTAAATTTTTCTCTATCACTTCCATTGTTAATGCACCTTCTCCCCGGCCAGCGGCTAAATTTGCAACGACAGAAATACTTGCATAACAAAGATCCTTTTCTCTCGCTAGTGCCGCTTCTGGCATACATGTCATACCTATAAGGTGACAACCATCTTTTTCTAAACGATTTACTTCAGCAGCAGTTTCTAAACGAGGTCCTTGAGTTGCAGCATAAGTACCGTCACCAATGATTGCTATAGAGTGTGTCTCTGCTGCTTTTATTATAAGCTTACGTAAACTTTCACAAAAAGGTTCTGTAAAATCAATGTGTACAACTTGTTTTAAACCTTCTTCAAAAAAAGTATTCGTACGAGAAATTGTATAATCAATAATTTGGTCGGGTATTACCAGAGACCCGGGTTGCATATCTTTTCGAATCCCACCAACAGCATTAATAGAAATAACCTGTTCGACACCAGCTTCTTTTAAAGCCCAAATATTGGCGCGATAATTTATTTTATGCGGAGGAATAGTGTGTCCGGCACCGTGTCGAGGTAAGAAATAGACATTATGACCAGCCAAGATACCTTGCACTAAGGGGCCAGAAGGTTCACCAAAAGGCGTTTGTACTATTTCTCTACCAGTGATTTCAAGTCCATTGATAGAGGTTAACCCGGTACCACCAATAATCGCAATCTTACTCATTATCACATTCCCTTTACAGCATGAATTGAATTTACGTTTCGTAAATAATTTTTATAATCCATACCAAAACCAAATAAATAACGGTCTTCTATGTCCAAACCAATATAATCTGGCTTGAAATCAGTTTTTCGATTATGAAGTTTATTAACAAGTACCGCAGAATATACTTTTGCGGCACCTTTTTCTTTACAGTACTTTTCTATTTCTAAAAGCGTAATACCTTCATCAAAAATATCATCAATAATGAGAATATTTCTATCCTGTAATGAGATGGATGGTTCCTGAATCCAATGTAATTCTCCTCCACTCGTTTCGCCACGATAACGGGTCGCATGAATATAATCGAGTTGTAAGGGAAAGGTTAAGCGTGTAACTAAATGTCCAGTAGGAATAAGACCTCCTGTCATAACACAAAGTAAAAGTGGATTTTTATCTTTTAAATCATCAGATATTTTATTCGCCAGGGTATCAAGCACTTGATTCAATTGTTCTGAGTTACATAGGCAATCAGATTCGTCCTCAACCTTTTTTATACTTTTTACATCCACGTTATTTCACCCAACATATTATTTATTAAGTAATACTTCATTTTCAAGATGAATCGTTGATGTTGGGAAAGCCATCTCAGCACCATGTTTTTCTACTATTTCTGTTATTTTAAATAAAACATCCTGTTTTACTTCATGGAACTTAATCCAGTTGGTTGTTTTTGTGAACGTGTAAACAAAGAAATCTAAAGATGATGACGCAAACTTATTAAAATTCACAATCATTGTTTGTGTAGTATCAATTTCAGAATGATTGGTTAACATATCTTTTACATCTGAAATAATTGCTGGAAGTTGTTTACTGTCATCATAACGGACGCCAATCGTTTCATAAATTCGTCGGTGTGTCATACGCGATGGGTTTTCAACTGAGATGCTAGCAAACATTGAATTAGGTATATAAAGCGGACGCTTATCAAAAGTACGAATAAGCGTTAAACGCCAGCCAATTTTTTCAACTGTACCTTCAATATTTCGATCTGGTGAACGAATCCAGTCTCCAACTGAAAAAGGACGATCCATATAAATCATCAAACCACCAAAGAAATTAGCAAGCAAATCTTTTGCTGCAAAACCAACAGCAATACCTCCGATACCGCCAAAGGCCAAAATAGCTGATATGTTAAAACCTAAACTTTGCAGACCAACGAGTACTGAGGTAATGATGACAGAAACACGTAATAACTGGCTTATGGCATCAGCCGTCGTTTTATCAACTGTTTTTCCTTTAATCTCTTGCTGTTGAATTACATTTTCTTCTACAAAGCTAATTAAACGAATTATCGTCCAGGCCACTACAACGACCGTACCCACTTCAAATATTTTTAATGCATTACTTAAACCTGCTACTTCTAATGCTATCGAAAGACCAAATATCCAAATCAATACACTTAGCGGTTTAATAACGGCATGAATAAATGCGTCATCCCATAAGTTAGGCGTTCTTTCTAATTGGCTTTTTATACGTCTTAAAACTTTCTTTTGAAAATAATCCAGCAATAAAGCAACAAAAACGATAGCGAAAATTTGCAATATCCAGGCGTCGCCCTCTTGTAAAAAAGGTAAGTAGTTTTGAAGTTTTTCTATCATTTTATTATTAATCCTGAAAATTTAATTCCAAAACAATCTAGTTGAAAACCAGAACAAATATATTTCCATAACAGATTGCCACGCGATTGCTCGGTAACTGCTCCTGCGTTATTCTACTTACGGGCGTCCTGCCCTGATGCGTGGCCCAGGCCAGCTTCTCAACCTCTAGTTTCACCTTCTCCATGCAGTCGTCGCAATGACTTCAGCTGAAAATTAAAACTCTAAGTCAAGCGTTGGATCATCCTGATAACGTTTTAAAATATCTGATGATTTTTTCCATTTTGTCGTTTTGTGAAGCTCACTCATTGTGGTTTCATGTTTTCCATGCATTCGAGCCAGACGTAAATGTGAAACAGGATCATTATGCCTGTCCAGATTATCCAACACGTTTAAGGCTCCTTCACGATTATTGCACACTAAAACCATATCGCACCCTGCCGATAATGCTTTTTCAGCACGATCCACATACTTTTCGCCTATTACACTCGCACCTTTCATATCTAAATCATCACTAAATATGACACCTTGAAAACCCAGACGTTTACGCAGGATGTCTTTAAGCCAAATTTCTGAAAAACCGGCAGGTAACTTGTCAACCTTTGGGTAGATAATATGGGCTGGCATGACGGCAGCTAACCCATGATGAATCATTCGTTTGAACGGTAAAATATCATTCGCATATATTTCATTATACTCCCTGTCATCAACAGGAATATCGACATGTGAATCAGCGGTCACTGCTCCATGTCCTGGAAAATGCTTACCGGTAGCCGCCATACCTGCATCACGCATTCCCTTTGAATAGGCATGTGCTAACTCTGTAATAACCTGACTATCCTGATGAAAGGCACGGTCACCAATAACTTTACTGACACCATAATCAATATCTAAAACTGGTGCGAAACTAAAATCTATACCAACCGCACGTAACTCGGCTGCCATCATCCATCCTGCTGTTTCAGATAACAAATGAGCACGTTTTGGATTATGCTTATATATCTCACCAAAATGACCGACCGCGGGCAAAGAAGTAAAGCCATCACGAAAACGTTGAACTCTGCCTCCTTCATGATCGACTGAAATCAACAATCGTGGTTCACGAACTTGATGAATTTCATTAACCAGATGTATTAACTGTTCAACAGATGAAAAATTACGGCTAAATAAGATAACTCCACCTACAAGTGGATTTTGTAAAATTTCACGTTCTTCTGGACTCATTTCAACTGAGTCAAGATCCAGCATAATTGGACCAAGTGACATAACTATTCCTAATTAATTATCGTTAACTGAGAGCTTTGCACGATGTAGATTTTTCGTTAGAGCAAGGCAAAAATTGTCGAAAAAGCGCAGTTTACACGTAGGCCGTTCCCGCACATCCTTGTGCTACACGGCACCAGAGCATTCTAGCTCAATGTAAAGAGACCATTTTTTTAACGCCGCTATAGCGGAAAAGATGCTTCGTGCAAAGCTCTCTAATTTTATATTTTTATGATATCTAAAATCCGTCGCGTCTTCACATTCATTAATATCACTCTTGTACCAATCTGTACTCTAAGCTTATCTAATAAAAGCACAGATAGATTTCTATTTAATTTTAACGGTAAAGGCATAACCTGAACATCTCCTGGAACATACTCATCTACAACAAGTTTTTTTGTTTGTTCCCTGGAAATTTGAGTATGCATAATCATATCTTTACGAATTATAGAATTTGTCTTATCGGAATAATATGAAGATATGAGTTCAAAGTCATTTTTAGTGAATTTGTTTGCAGATTTTCCTGTTTCCTTATTTCCATTTACCTTTATTGAACTTTTTAACTGTTCATCAATTACAACAGGTGCTTTCTTTTCTTTTTCAACTTTTCGCTTAAATGTAATATCACAACTTGTCTGAAAAATAATGCAGCTAAATAATATTAATTTTAATAAAGATGAATTCATTATATTACCTGTTTAATTATTTAGATGTATGAATTAAAACACGCGTACCGGCTTCAACATTATCAAACAACTCAATAATATCTTTATTACGCATTTTCACACAACCATGGGATGATGGCTTTGAAAATGAGTCACTATCGGGACAGCCATGTATATAGATATAGCGGCGCATTGTATCCACTTCTCCACCCCTGTTTTTGCCTGGTTCCAGGCCACTTAGCCATATAATCCGCGTCAGGATCCAGTCTCGCTCAGGGTTGCTTGCTTGCAGTTCTTCAGAGAAGATTTCACCGCTATTACGACGACCGACAAATACGGTATTTACTTCAGCATCAAGACCGATTTTAGCACGTATGCTGTGCCAGCCAGAAGGCGTACATTCACTGCCATTTTGTTGCCCTACGCCATTTTTAGCCGTCGAAATGGCATAACTGGCGATTAAAGTCTCACCCTGCAATAAGCTTAATTCTTGTTTCTTAATATTAATATCAATTACTTTTTCATTTGTTTTTTTATTGATATTAAACATTGTATTTTATGACCAATTTTTAAATGGATGTTTTACCAGACAGACATTGTAATAACGATCATCATCTGAAACTTCTAAGCCCAACCAATCCGGTTTTACAAAAGCTTCATCTTTATCACTTAATTCAATTTCTGCAACAATCAATCCCTTATTATCACCTTCAAAAACATCTATTTCCCACAAATGGTTCTCATTTTTAATATGGTAACGGGTTTTGCTAATTAATGGCTTATCACACAAAGTCTCAAGCATTTCTGTCGCATCATCCATTGGAATTTCATACTCAAATTCCTGACGTTTGATATCAAGGGTTGCTGATTTTATATTTAAAAAAGCACGTTCTCCCTGAATACGCACTCTTACTGACGCATGTTTGCTGCCTACCAGGTAACCTTGAGAATACGCCGTTCCCTCATCTGCAAAATTTTTCCAGGATGAATCTTTAAGTAAAAATTTCCGTTCTATTTCAGTAGCCATTTTATAATTATTACTTTTTAGTAAATAAAGCGATTGATTCAACATGTGCCGTATGCGGGAACATATCCATGATGCCTACTTTCTCCAGGGTGTATCCCATTTCATTAACCAGGGTGCCTGCATCCCGGGCTAATGTTGAAGGATTACAGGATACATAAACAATGTGTTTAATATTCATTTTGGCAAGATAAGGCATCATCTCTTTTGCACCACTACGCGGAGGATCAAGTAAGAGCTTGTCGTAATCTTTTTTCAACCAGCTACAATCAGAAATATCTTCCATTAAGTTGGCAACATGTAAATCTGTATTGCCAATATCATTTTGTTCCGCATTTTTGTTTGCTCGCTTAATAAGTTCTGCATCACCTTCAACTCCGGTGATCTGTTTTGCGAAACGCGCCATCGGCAAGGTAAAGTTACCCAAGCCACAAAAAAGTTCTAATACCTTATCGTTATCATTCAAATCTAATAACTCTAGCGCAAGCTTAATCATTTTTGGATTAATATCCTGATTAACCTGAGTGAAATCAGTTGGCTGAAAATCAAGAGTTACATTATAATCTGGCAAACTATATTGTAAGCGTGGATTCTCTGGATACAGAGGCGTAACAGTATCAGGCCCCTTAGGTTGTAAATAAATCGCTATGCCTTCTTCTTTTGCATAGTTTATTAAATTTTCTTTATCATCATCCGTTAACTCAACTAAATTTCTAAAGACAAAAGCACTTATGGTATCTGCTATAGCAACTTCAATTTGTGCAATTTTTTCATAACAACTTAAACTACGAATTAATGTTGCAAAAGAGGTCAAACGCAAACCCGCATCCGGGTGTAATACCTCACATTGTTCTAATTCAGCCAGGTAAGGTGCACTACGTTCACGAAAACCAACCAGTACCTTTTCCTTTTTATAAACATACTTAACGCCTAAACGTGCTTTTCTTCGGTAGCCCCAGGGATATGTAGTAACAGGTGGTAATACTTCATTCGCTTTTACTTTCCCTATATGTTCCAGGCCATCAAGCAAGACCTGTTGTTTTGCCTCAATCTGTTTTTCACTACTCAAGTGCATAAAACTACAACCGCCACATACACCATAATGTTTACATTTAGGTTCAATCCGATCAGGTGATGCTTTAAGAACTTCCAATAAATATCCTTCATCATGTTTTTTCTTATGTGGACGAAAAGAAAAACGTACCTGTTCACCCGGTAAAGCACCGCTGACAAAAATAACTTTTCCATCAACACGACAAATACCTTTTCCATCGTGACTTAAAGATTCTACTATCGCTTCATGTTCCTGCAACGGTTTTTGTTTTCTTCTACGCATTTAAATTAATTTTTCCGTGGTAAATTAAAAGTTTAAGGTATATGTTCTTATCTATGTAGCAAAATAAGTAAATACGAGTACTAAGTCAGGCTATGAAATGGGGGAAGTTAAATAAAGACCGTCTGCTGCAAGGATGCAGCAGACGAGCAGCCAAGGACGGCATGTTTTGCGCGTCTTGATTTGACTTCCCTCATTTCATAGCCGGTTATTTCTAAATATTCTAAAACGATACAACTTTTATGATGGGAAAATATCAGTTGATAAGTACCGATCACCTCGGTCACAAATAATCGTAACAATCACTGCATTCTCAACCTGAGATGAAAGTTTTAATGCAGCAGCCACTGCTCCACCGGAAGAAACCCCGCAAAATATGCCTTCTTCACTTGCCAGTTTTAACGTCGTTGTTTCAGCATCTTCCTGCCCCATGTCCATGGTCATATCAACACGGCTAGCTTCAAAAATTTTAGGCAAGTATTCAGGTGTCCAACGACGAATGCCAGGAATGGATGCCCCCTCTTCTGGCTGCACGCCAACAATTTGGATTTCCGGATTTTGCTCTTTTAAATAACGTGACGTTCCCATGATAGTGCCCGTTGTACCCATGGCACTGACAAAATGAGTGATTTTGCCCTTGGTATCTCGCCAGATTTCAGGCCCTGTCGTATCGTAATGCGCACATGGATTATCGGGGTTGGAGAACTGATCCAGTACCTTGCCCTTTCCTTCTTCCTGCATTTGCAAAGCAAGATCACGGGCACCTTCCATGCCTTGCTTCTGAGTAACCAGTACCAATTCAGCACCATAACTGCGCATAGAGGCACGCCGTTCAATACTCATGTTATCAGGCATAACTAATATCATTTGGTAACCCTTAATTGCTGCAACCATAGCAAGAGCAATGCCGGTATTACCACTTGTTGCCTCAATAAGAGTATCTCCGGGAGCAATCTCGCCACGAGATTCGGCATGCTGAATCATGCTAAGTGCAGGGCGATCTTTTACAGAACCGGCCGGGTTATTGCCCTCTAATTTGACCAAAATTGTATTACTCGTCTTGCCGGGTAAACGTTGCAGTCGTACTAATGGTGTATTACCAACAAAAAATTCAATTGTTGGAAAAATTGTATCGCCAGAGACTGTATTATCGGTAGAATTCATTAAATATTACTCATATTAAGTCGTAAGAGGTCAGATTTAGAATAAGCCCCATTTTATAATAATTTGGTATGTATTTGCACTAAACCTTATATCAACAGTACACTTAATCATATATACAGTCCGTTAATAATAAATAAACAATAACTTACAATGATAAAAATACTGGATATTCAACGATCTATCACTGCTGCAAATGGAAATGTCTCTTTAGCTAAAGATCTTTTTACTATGTTGCTCGACGACCTTGATATAAGACAACAACAAATTGAAAACAGCTTTCAAGCAGATGATATGGTAATGCTTGAAGAGCATATTCATAAACTTTACGGTGCAACGGCATATTGTATTGTCCCAAAATTAAGGCAAAGTACTGAAATACTGGAAGGTCTATTGAGGCAAAAAGATTATTCTCAACTCAAAAAATTTGTTGAACAAGTATTACAGGAAATCCAGCTATTAATTAGCAATGGTCCTGATTATATTGAACAAAACTGGCTTGAATTTCAAACTACCAACTGAATTCACAAAACCAATGTCACAAACGCCACCGCATAATCACGTTCATCCGCTAAGCTTAAGTGTGTTTGTTTTATTTTTTTATCAAGTAAAAATTTTTCTGCAATATCTAAAAAGGCTAAAATAGGTTTACCTGCATCATCGTGTTCTACTCCAATATGATGCAAGGATAAACCACCACTAAACCCTGTGCCCATTGCTTTTGCTGTTGCTTCTTTAGCGGCAAAGCGTTTTGCTAAAAATGCAGCTTTATCATTTTTATCTTTAAACTCATCAAATTCTGAATCGGTGAGAATACGCCGTGCAAATTTATCACCGTATTTATCCAGATTTTCATGCATACGATTAATATGAACAATATCGGTACCTATACCGTAGATCATATCGCTATCTTCATAATCGAGCAGAATCCATTAACGCTTTCATTTCTTTTACTGCTGCATCAAGGCCGGTGAAAATACTGCGTGCAATAATGGAATGCCCAATATTTAATTCTTGAATGGATTCGATAACGGCAATTTCTTTAACATTATGATAATGTAAGCCATGACCGGCGTTCACATGTAAGCCGGCACTGTCTGCAAATTCAACGGCTTCTATAATACGCTGGTATTCTTTTTCTTTATCATAAGTCGTTTTAGCATCGGCAAAATGCCCTGTATGTATTTCAATAACGGGGGCACCACATTCTGCAGCTGCTTCAATTTGTTTTTTATCTGCATCGATAAAAAGTGACACTCTTATATTTCTATCAGCTAAACGTGAACAGGCTTCTTTCATTTTCAACATTTGACCGGCAACATCAAGTCCACCTTCAGTGGTTAACTCTTCACGTTTCTCCGGCACCAGGCAGCAATCTTCAGGTTTTATTTTTTCTGCATAACTGAGCATTTCATCCGTTACTGCCATTTCAAGATTCATTCGCGTTTGTAAAATACCTCTAAACATTTCGACATCACGTTCCTGGATATGACGCCTGTCTTCACGTAAATGAAGAGTAATTGCATCTGCACCCGCTTGCTCTGCAACTAATGCGGCTTGAACAGGTTCAGGGTAAATAGTGCCACGAGACTGACGTAGAGTAGCAACATGGTCGATATTTACACCAAGTAGTATTTTATTAATTTTATTCATAATGGTTTATACCAATGTAAACTTCTTGTTTTAAGTGGTTTATCACCTAAGTGGTGACTTAATATTATACGCATAAGTTGCTTAGCTTCTTTTTGACTTTGTGGACAACTAAATTTTTCAGCAGACAAATCAAATAAAGTTTGCCCTGATATAATAAATTCTCCTTCAGTATTATTATTTTTAATACTTACAGGTCCTTTCTCAAGATCATAATAATATTTTTCATCTATGGCTAAAGCGACTCCGGTATCAGATTCAACATCTAAATTCAGGCCATAACCAATTTCAGCCAAGAGATATTTCTCAAATCGCCTAAGTACTAATTCGTCGTTATCTTTGAGAAAGCTTTCTAATGTATTTTTATATATTTCAAATAACTCAGGATGTGGATCATGCTGAGTCATTAACCGTTGTAATAATTCATTAATGTAATATGCACTCATCACCTGCTTACCTGACAGGTGAATTGTACTTTTAACTGACTCTGCTCCAGTCAGGGTTTGCACATCACCTTTTCCTGACCATGATATAAGCAATGGCGAAAAAGGTTGAAGTATTCCCTGCAATTTTGACCTTGGTGAGCGAGCCCCCTTGGCAACTAACGTTACTCTTCCATAATCCAGAGAAAAAACATCTAATAAGCGACTGGTATCACGAAAATCCCGGCCATGTAATATAAAGGCAGATTGTAAACTAATGCGGTGACTTTGATGACTCACTCTCATTCACACTTAATAATCGTCAATATAACCCAGACTATTTAATGCTCTTTCATCATCTGACCAACCACTTTTCACCTTGACCCATAACTGTAAGAACACTTTTTGCTGAAACAGCTTTTCCATATCAATACGTGCTTTTGTACCCATATCTTTAAGCTTGCTGCCATTTTTACCAATAATGATTGCTTTTTGATTTTCTCGTTCCACCCAAATAATTGCAGCGATATCAAGCAGCTTTTTATCTTGAGTAAACTTTTCAATTTCAACTGTCAAATTATATGGAAGTTCCTGAGTAAGATTACGCGTGAGTTTTTCACGAATAATTTCAGCGGCCAGAAAACGTGAACTACGATCGGTTATTTGATCTTCATCGTAGAAAGCTTCTGAGAGGGGTAAATAATCTAAAATTATTTTTTCAAAGCCCTCAATATTATCCCCTTTCATTGCTGATACAGGAATAATATCTGCAAACTCATATTTATCTTTAATTTTTTCAATAAAAGGTAATAGGTCTTCTTTTTTCTTTATTAAATCAACCTTATTAACCGCAAGTACAACCGGGGTTGATATATTTTGCAGACGGTTAATTACCAGCTCATCTTCATCCGTCCATCTCATTGCATCTACTAATAATACAATGACATCTACATCTTTAAAACTCGCACCTGCAGTACGATTCATATATCGGTTCATTGCTTTTTTTTCATTGTCATGGATACCCGGAGTATCAACATAAACAATTTGCGCAGAATCTGTTGTTTTAATTCCTAGAATACGGTGACGCGTTGTTTGTGGACGATGAGAGGTAATACTGATTTTTTGCCCAAGAACATAATTCATTAAGGTTGATTTACCCACATTAGGCCGACCAATTAATGCGACATAACCACAACGAAAATCTTTTTTTGTATTATTCATAAATAAGGGTAACTAATGCTTTTTCTGCTGCTGCTTGCTCGGCCTTGCGTCTACTCGCACCTGTTGCAACAACATGGTTAGGGTAGCCGACAATAGAACAAGAAACTTTAAAGGTTTGTAAGTGTTCTTTTCCTGATATAGAAACAACACTATACGTAGGTAACTGTAAATTTTTAGATTGAAGGTATTCTTGTAAACGAGTTTTAGGATCTTTTAATACACCACCCGGTTCACATTTATCAAGTCGAGTTTTAAATATGGACAGGATAATTTTCTCAACTTGCTGAATACCCGACTCCACTCGTGAATCAAGGTAGATGGCACCAATAATAGCTTCTACCGCATCTGCCAGTGTTGATGCACGACGATAGCCACCACTTTTTAATTCACCGGAGCCTAACTTAATAAACTCACCCAGGCTAAGTTCAACCGCAATTTCGCTGAGTGTGTCACCTTTCACTAAACTTGAGCGAAGACGTGTTAATACACCTTCTTTTTCGTTGGGAAAACGATTAAATAGTTCGCTACTAATAACCATTCCCAAAATAGAATCTCCCAGAAACTCGAGTCGTTCGTTGTTTCTCGACCCTATACTTCTGTGGGTCAAAGCTAAAGATAAGAGGCTCTCATCTTTAAAACGATAATCAATAATCTGAGAAACTTTTTCAAGTTGGTTCAAATGGCCGGCGCCTCGACACTCTTTTTAAAGCTAATAATCACATCAAGATTACCAAACATTGGTTTACGAACTTCATATTCAATATCGATGTAAACTATGTTCTTAGCTCTCTCAACCAAAATATCTTCTTTAGTGACATCCGTCACCATATTTACATCCAGACGTTTTAAAATCATCTTAGCAATTTCATTGTTCGGTTTATCACCTAACCCACGCTCATCTTTCATAGCAGTTACGACATCACCAACCTTAAAGGCATCAAAATAAATTGGCATAATTTTGAGAAAAATTACTGCAATAAATGCGATAGCAACAAGCATCACCATAATACTAATGCCTGTTAAACCTTTTTGTTTATTCTTAGATTGCATTATTAACTCCTTTACTCTCAATAAATGTTCTTACTGAATTACTGTTCCAACCCTGTGCCATTTTGGCCAATTTCCCCATTCCCAGCTCATCCAGACGAAAAAAGCCCGTCCAACCAGGTTTTCATCCGGTACAAATCCCCAAAAACGACTATCACGGCTATTATCGCGATTATCGCCCATAACAAAATAACTTTTAGCGGGCACTTTTATCACAAAATCAGATGCAGCCTGAGAATCGCTTACTAAAATATCGTGATTTATCTCAGGATCAGGCAGTTTTTCATCCAAACGCCTAAAATTATAATAACCAAAAGGATAATCCCCTTTTGGCTGCTGTCCTGCTATTTTTCCGTTTATATACAATACCTTATTATAGTATCCAATTTCATCCCCAGGCACACCAATTACACGTTTAATGTAGTCAATGGAAGGATTTTCCGGATAACGAAACACCACAACATCCCCCCTTTCCGGGTTACCCAGATCAATAATTTTCTTGTTTATGACAGGGATTCGAACCCCATAGTTGAATTTACTAACAAGAATAAAATCACCAATTTCCAGTGTCGGTAACATTGAACCGGATGGAATTCTAAAAGGTTCTGCAATAAATCCTCTTAGAATAAAAACAATAAGCACGACAGGAAAGATAAACCGTGCAAATTCAACCATTGCAGGCTCATTAGTGACATCACTTCTTTGGTCATGAATTATGTCTTTCGCGTTTCTTTTCGGTGCAAAAAGCCAGGCATCTATTGCCCAAATACTGCCTGAAATTAAAACGACAATGGCAAGCACAAGTGAAAAATCAATATTCATTTACCTTTTCCTGTATTTAAAACGGCAAGAAACGCTTCTTGTGGAATCTCAACGCTACCCACCTGTTTCATTCTGCGTTTACCCGCTTTTTGTTTTTCTAATAATTTCTTCTTACGTGTAATATCACCACCATAACATTTGGCTGTCACATTTTTACGTAATGCTTTAACATTTGTTCGTGCAATAATTTTTGCACCAATTGTAGCCTGGATAGCAACATCAAACATTTGTCTTGGGATAATCTCTTTCATACGTTCTGTTAAATCACGACCTCGCGAGATGGATTGATCTCGATGAACAATAATCGATAAAGCATCCACTTTTTCACCATTGATCATGATATCCAGCTTAACCAGATCTGCTGCCTGGAAGCGAACAAACTCATAATCCATTGAAGCATAACCACGACTGGTAGATTTAAGTCGGTCAAAGAAATCCAGTACAATTTCATTCATTGGCATTTCGTATGATATGGAAACCTGGTTACCAAGGTACTGCATGTTTTTTTGTACACCACGTTTTTCAATACAAAGTGTAATAACATTACCTACATACTCATGTGGTACCAAAATATTAGCCACAACAATCGGTTCACGAATTTCATTTATAAAATTGGGTTCTGGCAGTTGCGCAGGATTCTCAATTTTAAAAACTTCACCTTTGCTGTTTTCAATCTCAAAAACAACAGTTGGCGCGGTGGTAATCAGATTAAGATCATATTCACGTTCAAGTCGTTCCTGAATGATCTCCATGTGCAACAAACCGAGGAAACCACAACGGAAACCAAAACCTAACGCGGTTGATGTTTCTGGCTCATAAAATAGAGCAGCATCATTAAGCCTTAACTTACCCAAAGCTTCTCGCAGGTTCTCATAATCATCACCTGCAACAGGGAAAAGCCCTGAAAATACGCGAGGTTGAACTTGTTTAAACCCCGGCAAAACTTCATCAGCAGGTTTGTTTACCTCGGTAATCGTATCACCGACCGGAGCACCATCAATCTCTTTAATACCAGCAATAACGTAACCCACTTCACCGGCATCAAGTGAATCTAAATCTTCACGTTTTGGGGTAAAAATACCCACATGATCAACTAAATAATCACGACCTGCTGACATAATCCGGATTTTTTTCTTTTTACGTAACTGGCCGTTCACTACACGAACTAAAGAAACAACACCCAGATAATTATCAAACCATGAATCAATAATAAGAGCTTGCAACGGTGCATCTTTGTCACCTTTTGGCGCAGGTACAAGACGAACAATATCTTCTAATAAATCATCAATACCAATACCTGTTTTTGCAGATACCCGGGTTGCATCAGCGGCTTCAATACCAATAATTTCTTCAATTTCAAGACTGACACGTTCAGGTTCAGCAGCTGGAAGATCAATCTTATTTAAAACAGGAACAACTTCCAGACCTTGCTCAATCGCGGTATAGCAATTTGCTACACTTTGCGCTTCTACTCCCTGAGCGGCATCAACAACCAGTAAAGCCCCTTCGCAAGCGGCTAAAGAACGAGAAACTTCATACGAAAAATCGACATGTCCAGGTGTATCAATGAAGTTAAGCTGATACGTTTCACCATCTTTGGCCTTATAATCCAGAGTCACACTTTGTGCTTTTATAGTAATACCGCGCTCACGTTCAATATCCATTGAATCCAGAACCTGGCTCTCCATTTCACGCTCAGTTAAGCCGCCGCACTTTTGAATAAAACGATCGGCAAGTGTCGATTTACCATGATCAATATGGGCAATAATTGAAAAATTTCGGATATGGCTTAAATCACTGCTTGATTTACTGGAATCACTCACTAGGGTTACTCACAAACTACCTCGTTAAACATAAAAAAGGCGCATTTAGCGCCTCGAATTTGACCAAGATCTACAATCCGCTAGTTTAACGGATTTCCCAGCTCGCTTATATACTGTTGCAAAGCTTTTACATCAAGAAAATAATGGCAAATCTCCTTTTCACCGGCCTTAAGTACAGGTACCAAAGTGCCATATTGTTGTTCCAAATTACTATTATTATCGATGTAAACGATATCGAAAGATAAACCTGCTTCATCCAGATAAGCAGGAAGCAGGTTTTGCATATCTTCACATAAATGGCAGCCTTCCCGGCTATACAATGTTAATTGACTCACGGGCATTTAGTGAAGGTTACTCCTCGATTTTCAATGGTAAGAATTGTGGCGATCCTCCACGTTGAATAAGTACCCGTACCCATTTATCCTCGGGTAATTCCTTTACAATTCTTAAAAACTGTTTTGTATTCTTAACCTTCTGCCCATTTAACTTCAACAAAATATCACCACGGCGAATACCTGCTCTTGATGCTGCACCCTCCTCTACCGACTGAACAAGAAGCCCATTTTCAACCTTAGCGCGTTTACGCTGCTCCCTTGTAAGAGTAACAACTTCGATATTCAATCGATTACTTTTCGTTTCTTTGGGTTCACTATCCTTTTCAGCTAACTCTTCTTCTGCCGGTAGCTCTGCAATTTTCACCCTTAAATGTTTTTGTTTACCATCACGGATAATACGCATATTTACATTGCTTCCAATAGGTGCGCGACCAACGGCGAGAGGTAAATCTGATGATCTGTTAATTGTGGCTCTATTAAAATGTGTAATTACATCACCTACTTCAATGCCCGCCTTCTTTGCAGGAGTATCATCCAAAACGCGTAATACCACTGCCCCCATTGGCTTCTTCATACCAAATGATTCAGCAAGTTCCTTATTTACATCCTGAATTAAAACGCCCAACCAGCCCCATTTAGCATGGCCATCACGTTTAAGCTGTTCAACAATATCTTTAGCTACATCGATGGGTATAGCAAAAGATAAGCCCATAAAGCCACCAGTGCGACTGTAGATCTGTGAGTTAATACCGACAACTTCACCATCTAAATTAAAAAGAGGGCCACCTGAGTTACCAGGATTAATGGCAACATCTGTTTGAATAAACGGTACGTAACTTTCACTTGGTAATGTTCGGCCCGTTGCACTAATAACACCTACCGAAACAGAATGATCAAAACCAAAAGGAGATCCTATCGCCATCACCCAGGAGCCCACCTTTAAGTTTGAAGATGAACCTAACTTTACAACCGGTAAGTTGTCTGCTTCAATTTTTAATAATGCGATATCACTACGTTCATCAGAACCAATGACCGTTGCTTTAAGTTCACGGCGATCTTTTAATCGCACTATAATTTTATCTGCATCTCGTATTACATGATGATTTGTAACAACATAACCATCCGAATCAATAATAAAACCTGAACCCAGCGAATCATTTGTTTGTCTGGTTTGAATATATGAGTTTGCTTTATCTTGCTGATAATTATTTTTCTTGAAATTTTGCTGTTCAAAAAACTTGCGAAACAAATCTCCGAAAGGTCCATCCAGAGGCATTCCAGGGGTTTGATGTGGATTGCCCTTTCGTTTTTTAATTTTTTGTGTGGTACTAATATTTACAACCGCATCGCTATATTCTTCAACCAGTTGAGTAAAATCAGGTAAACCTGATATTTTTGCAGAAACATTAAAACTTATTAAAGCAAACAGAAAGAAACTTGTTGCAGTAGCTACCTTTTTAAATACAGGCATCGACATAATATTACTCACTTTTAAACATTTTAAAAATTGATGAAAATGGATGGATTGTTGGTCTTTTTTAATATAACAGGCTGGTAACTTTCATTCTTCTCAATAGACTTTGAAAAGTTTTTTACTTTTTTCATACCAAGTAAAAAACCCACTACTGCAAAAACAATGACAAGTAACTCATTATTAGGTGCTCCAATACTTTGCGCAACAAATTGCCCAAGAAGTGAGAACAGAAATAAAAATAATAGCGGTAACATATAGATCACAAAAGCACCTTTTAAGAGTGATGCTTCATTTAAACCAACAACAACATCATCACCCACTTGTGCATTTATATTGTTTATTGCTTTCATTTTTGAAAGTTTATTACCAATAACTTTTGATAAAATGGATGTGCCACAGCCTTTGCTTGCACTGCATTCACCGCAAGTCGATTTTCGTTGGGTTTCAATCCATGTTTGATTGTTTTCGATAGAAACTACAGTGGCGTTTTCAGTAATCATATATCACTTAACATGCTCAACTGAATCGCCAATCATTTTGACTGTAGCATGAGGGACTTCACCAACAACGGTCACATGATAATCTCCGATAGCTCGACCATACGCATTAATTGCACCCATGGTTGACCCTCCAATGAGATTTTTGCTGCTTTTTATTTTCTTTTCTACAAAAATAGAAATTGAAGCTAAACCATCTGAATACATAAAGTGTTCCACCGGCATATCACTTACCGTCATATTATGATGGCGCTTAACACCTGGGATAAAACCTGCTGGAACGTCCATTATCTTCCAACTCATACTTTTGCTGGTTTCTTTTTTTGCTTTAAAATCTTTAGCTTCATACCAGGTGAATTTTTTATTTTTACTGTTTGACAGGTTACGATTTACATTAATAGAATCCGGATAATTAATTTCAGTAAACATAAATTGTTCAACGATTGCCCCGTTACCTCCAATAAGATGATCCTTTAACAATAAGCCTGTTTTTGCATCAATCCAGAGCGTATGACTGTAACGGTATTTATCTTTGGGTTTAATCATTAACTTTACGGATGAACGCCCAGCAACCACTCCATCTTTACCAAAATGGAACTTATAATATTTTGATAATTCTTTAACTTTAAGAGGAAATGTCGGAGGAAACTCGGTATCAGGTCGACTTTTATCAACAACCACCGATTTTTTATCTGGTAAAATACAAGTAACGGTGTCGCCAGAACGAATCACTTCACGACCACTTCCATCAAGTGAAATCAATCGCTCAAACTCACCTTTTTTATCTACACTATGAATGATTTGCATAGATGTTAATTTATTATTTTCACCATAAACAAACTTACCCTCATAATTAAGCATATGAGCAGCATGATGCATTTTAGCTAACCACTTTTCTACATCATCTTTAGGATGATCTGCAATCGCAACAAAAGAAATTAACAGTAGCGCAGTAAACGAAAAAAACTTATTTATCATTGTTAACCTGTTTAGAAGCCGATGTCGGTACAAAACTTACAATTCGGGTATATGGCATAACTCCACTGACTCGCACCGTATTAGAAAACTCATTATGATTTACCAGGTAACCACTGAGTTTAGATTCAACGGCTGCATCCAGTTTTTGCCGGGTGGTAAAACTTACCTGGCGAATTTGACCCGGCTGTAATTGTGATGCAATTTGATATGTCGTTGATGAGGCCTCCGCAGTTGCGAGAACATTATCATCAGATAACTGTGTCTGTTGAACACTCAACACAGCAATAGTACCTACAGCTGCGGCAACGGCTAAACCTGCGGCTTGTTTCATAACATAACGTGGATTTATACGATGCCAAATGGGTGTAAGTATAACTGGCTCATTTTTTAACTCCTCACTAACCGCCACAGAAACATCCAGTGTAGGAAAGTCTGATAACTGCCCTTTCATGACATCACGCGCTAAATGATAACGATGCCAAACCTCTTGCATCTCTTTATCTTCTGCAAGCCGTTCACACCATTTATCTTGATCACGTAGTTCACCGTCCATCAAGGCAGAGAGTTTGTCCGTTTTATCGTTCATAATTTATATCTCTTATATCGAGTTATTTACATCCAGCCAGTCAAAACTAATTCAATAATGGTTTTAATTTTTCATCAATGGTTTCTCGAGCCCTAAAGATACGTGATCTTACGGTACCAATTGGACAGGACATGGTTTCAGCAATTTCTTCATAGCTCAAACCTTCTATTTCTCTTAATGTGATCGCCATTTTTAAATCTTCAGGCAACTCATCTATGGTGCTGAAAACCATATCGGCAATTTCATCCTTGAGTAAAATTCTTTCTGGAGAGGCATGTTCTCGTAGTCTATCTGCCCCTGAATACTGTTCAGCTTCTGAAGCTTCAATATCATCTCTCGGAGGACGACGTCCCTGCGCCACAATAAAATTCTTCGCGGTATTTATCGCGATACGATAAACCCAGGTATAAAAAGCGCTATCGCCACGAAATGTTGCTAAGGCCCGATATGCTTTAATAAATGTTTCCTGCGCTAAATCCTGTACTTCATGAGGATCGCGGACATATCGAGACAAAATACTCATGACACGCTGCTGATACTTGAGTACCAATACGTCGAATGCTTTTTTATCACCTTTTTGTACGCGCTCAACCAGCGCCTGATCTATATTTCTTTCACCCATCCGGGTTATTCCTTATCCTTCATGCTTTAAAGGTTCCCGAACATCAAAATAGACATTAAAGACGGGATAGAGTTCACAGCTAATCAGTTTTTTCTTTATGTAAGATATCCACTGTGAATTTTCTTTGTTATAGCTGTGTTTGTAGTATTTTTTTCATGCTTTATTCAGGTAAAATCATTACAAGCTCACTTTAACACCTTTCATTATAACGATATAGAGAATCGCGTTTTTCATGCAGCATAATACAGATATTCTTATCATTGGTGGTGGCGCAGCAGGATTAAGCTTGGCATTGCGTCTGGCAGACACACTCCATATCTCCTTGATTTCAAAGGGCATTTTGCGTGAAGGCTCTACGCTCTACGCTCAGGGTGGCGTTGCTGCTGTACTCGATCCCAAGGACAGTATTGAGTCACATGTTCAGGACACATTGACGGCTGGCGCTAACCTCTGCAATGAGGATATTGTGCGGTTCACTGTCGAGCATGGTGCTGAAAATATTGAATGGCTAATCCAGCAAGGTATAGAGTTTACCCGCACTACTAATAACAAGGATTACCATTTAACCCGAGAAGGTGGACATAGTCAGCGACGGATTATTCATGCTCAGGATGCCAGTGGCCGGGCGATTGAAACGACTCTCGAACATAAGGTACGCACCCACCCCAACATCGAAATTTATGAACATCACAATGCGATAGATCTTATTACCACGGCAAAAATGGGGAAACACTGTAATAACAGCTGTCTCGGCGCCTATATTCTGGACAGAAAGTTCAACCGGGTTGAAGTCTTTCATGCAAAACACACCATCGTAGCAACGGGTGGCGCAAGTAAGGTTTATCTTTATACCAGTAATCCCGATACATCGACGGGCGATGGAATAGCCATGGCCTGGCGTGCAGGTTGTCGAGTAGCAAATATGGAATTTAATCAATTCCACCCAACATGCCTTTATCATTCAGATGCTAAATCATTCCTCATTACCGAAGCCGTGCGTGGTGAAGGTGGAATATTACGCCTGCCTGATGGTACGCCTTTCATGAAAAAGTTTGATAAACGTGCTGAGCTCGCTCCCCGCGATATCGTTGCTCGCGCCATTGATCATGAAATGAAACGCTTGGGAACCGAATGTGTATACCTTGATATCAGCCATAAACCCGCAAAGTTTATCATTCGTATGTTCCCAACCATTTATAAGCGCTGCCTGGAGTTAGGAATAGATATAACAAAAGAACCCATCCCTGTTGTACCTGCCGCTCACTATACTTGCGGTGGTGTTGTTACGGATATAAATGGTCAAACAGATGTAAACCAGCTTTATGCGATTGGTGAAGCTGCTTTCACAGGTCTACACGGTGCAAATCGCATGGCCAGTAATTCAATTCTTGAATGTTTAGTATTCGCACAATCAGCAAGTAAACATATTTTAAAACAAGGAAAAAATAAAACAGACAATATAGAACTACCGAGCTGGGATGAAAGCCGGGTTACCGATTCAGACGAAGAAGTTGTGGTAACACATAACTGGGATGAGTTACGGCGTTTCATGTGGGATTATGTTGGCATCGTAAGAACCAACAAACGTCTTAAACGCGCAAAAAGCCGAGTTAATTTATTACTCAAAGAGATTGATGAGTACTATGGTAACTTTCGTGTCACCAGTGATTTATTAGAGTTACGTAATCTTGCAATGGTTGCCGATTTAATCATTCAGTCTGCTATAGATCGTAGGGAAAGCCGTGGTTTGCATTACACCTTAGACCATCCAAATTTGAATGAAGAAGATAAACCTGAAAATACGATATTACGGCCAATGGGATTTGTTCCAAAAACATAAAATAGAGCCCGACCTACAAAAAAACTTAAACCTCAGCCTCTACTTTGGGGCTAGATAAAAATCGCAGTCGAACACGAAGTTGCCGCAACAAATCTTTATCGGCTGAATCAGGCAACAATAGAACATGAAATACTTTCTTCCTTCCAAAACTGTTACTCGTTGTGAAATTCAGCCAAATAAGAAAATACGTAACGATACATTCACCATATAATTCTACTGCATATCTTTCTTTGTTATTTATTTCTATTTCCCACTCATCAGTGCCACTTAACTTTAATGATGTGACTTTATTTAAATTTTGTTTTTTAAAGGTTAATACAGCCACTACGAATAAAAGAACAAGCAGAAGTAACTGCACGCTCAAAGATAGAGAAGAAATAAAAATACTAATAATAGAGAAGATGAAAATAAGGTAAAAATAAAGACTAAATATTTTAGAGCTTTTAACTACCAGGTCCAGCGGCATCTCGAACTTGTTTTGCAACATCGGCAACATCCTTGTCGGTTGGGATATCTTGTCCCATTAAATAATCCAGTAAAAATTGATCCTGACATTTTAGTAATTGATGAAAAGCCTTTTTGGCTTTAATCGGTAAATCTGCGTAACGTTTTTCAACAAAGGTCTCTAACATCAAGTCTAATTCCAGCATGCCACGGCGACACTGCCAGCGTAGGCGTGTTTCATCCAAAGCTAAGTCACTTGAGAACAACATTTAAACTAAATCCTTAACCATGAGTTTTTTAATACTGTGAATCGCTTCGGTTGGATTTAATCCTTTAGGACAAACATTGACGCAATTCATAATAGAGTGACAGCGGAACATTCGGTATGGACCATCAAGTTCCTGAAGTCGCTCAGAGGTCGCTTGATCACGACTATCCGCTAAGAAGCGATAAGATTGTAACAATGCTGCCGGGCCACGAAACTTATCCGAGTTCCACCAAAAAGAAGGACATGCAGTCGTACAACAACCACATAAAATACATTCATATAAACCATCTAACTTTTCGCGCTGTTCGGGTGTTTGTAAAAACTCAACCTCAGGAACGGGATCTTTAACCGTGAGATACGGTTTAACCGCACGATAATGGTGATAAAACTGTTCCATATCGACTACCAAATCACGAATAACGGGCATACTCGGAACAGGTCTAACTTCAATAGGTTCTTTTAATTCTGATAAACGACTTTTACAAGCGAGTCCATTGGTACCATTAATGTTTACCGCATCTGATCCACAAACACCTTCACCGCATGAATGCCGAAAGGTAAAGGTTTCATCTTCTGCTTTTATTAGCAACAAAGCATCACGTAACATCATGTCATCCGTTACATTATCCAGAACAAAATCCTGCATATACGGTTTTTTGTCTGTTTCAGGATTATAACGGTAAATTTTAAAACGCATAATGCACCCTATTAATAAACACGAGGTTTAGGCGGAAAGGTATCCACTGATATTGGTTTTAAAGTCACAGGTTTATAATCCATGCGATGACCTTCTTTATAATATAGGCTATGTTTTAACCAGCTGACATCATCTCTGTCTGGATAATCCATACGAGAATGAGCACCACGACTTTCTTTACGCTCTAATGCAGACTTAACCGTCGCTACAGCCAAATCAACCAGGTTTTCTAGTTCCATGGCCTCAATGCGTGCAGTATTAAACACTTTACTATGATCGGTTATACGAACATTGTTCATTCTTTTTTCAAGTTCTAATACTTTCTCTAAACCTTGTTGTAAAATTTCTTCTGTTCTGAATACGCTGCAATAATCTTCCATCGTTTTTTGTAATTCAGCACGTAACTCATGCACTCTTTCACTGCCATCACCACTCGGTTCGTCCCAGCGTTTTAGATGAAGCAATGCTTGCTCAACACTTTCTTCATCAATTTGTCTATGATGATGATTCGTTTTCAAATACTTTTTAATATCATTACCGGCGGCACGACCAAACACGACAATATCAAGTAAAGAGTTGCCGCCTAATCTATTGGCGCCATGTACGGAAACACAGGCACATTCACCCACCGCATATAAACCGGGGATAGACTCTTCACCCTGATCAACAGGTACAACAACTTGTCCATAACGGTTGGTTGGAATACCACCCATGGTGTAATGTGCCGTTGGGAATACAGGAATCGATTCTTCTGCGGGATCGATGTGCAAAAAGGTTTTAGAAAGATCACAAATACCCGGCAAACGTTTATACAACACATCACGTCCAAGGTGATCCAGCTTTAACATCACATGATCCGCATTTGGACCACAACCACGACCTTCTCGCACTTCAATTGCAATTGCTCTACTCACAACATCTCGACTGGCCAGGTCTTTAGCATGAGGTGCATAACGTTCCATGAAACGTTCACCATCTTTATTAACAAGATAACCACCTTCTCCACGCGCGCCTTCGGTGATCAACATTCCTTTGCCAGCAATGCCCGTAGGATGGAACTGAAAAAACTCCATATCTTGCAATGGTATCCCGGCACGTAATGACATGGCTAAGCCATCGCCCGTATTAATATGTGCATTAGTATTCGTGCGAAAAAGCTGCCCTGCTCCACCGGTTGCCAGTAATGTCGTTTTCGCTTCAATTAATAATGGCTCACCGGTTTCAATTTCCAGTACAAGTGCACCAAGAATAAAACCATCCTTATCTTTGATAAGATCAATCGCGAAATATTCATCAAAGAAATGTGTTTTTGCACGAATATTTTGTTGATAAAGCGTGTGTAAAATAGCATGGCCGGTTCTATCTGCCGCGGCACAAGTACGCGCCGCTTGTTCTCCACCAAAGTTTTGGCTTTGACCACCAAAAGGACGTTGATAAATTTTACCGCTATCCATTCGACTAAACGGCACGCCCTGATGTTCCAGCTCATAAACAAGATGAGCGGCTGAGCGACACATATATTCAATTGCATCCTGGTCGCCAAGATAGTCGCTGCCTTTTATGGTGTCATACATGTGCCAGTGCCAGTTATCCGGCAACACATTAGCAAGCGCAGCATTCATCCCACCTTGTGCGGCAACCGTATGTGAGCGAGTAGGGAATACTTTTGAAACAACTGCCACATGAGCATCAGCTTCTGCGAGTTGCAAAGCAGCTCGTAAGCCACCACCACCGGCTCCAATAACAAGGGTATCGAATTTACGTCGTTCTAAATTTTCAATGCTCATACTTTTACCAAACTAATAACGATAAGTAATAACCACGTGGCCATTACAAGAAGGAATAAAGCCAATACCGTTAATAAAATAAAACGTACGCTACTTGGTTTAGCATAATCAACTAAAATATCACGCACACCCACCCATGCATGAATAAAAAGTGAGAGGTAAAATATAACGGTGGAGATCAATATAACGGGATGAGAAAAGAAACTGTACCAACTACTATAGTTAATTGGAAAGTTGAGCAGTATCCAAACAATTAAAAATAAAGAATAAACCGCGATATAAACAGCGGTTAACCGCTGCAATAACCAGGTACGCATGCCTTGAGCTTGTAAACTCATAGTATCCAAACCCCGCTTATAATCAGCGTTATTATCACAGCAGCAAAAACAACAAACCATGCACTTTTACGTGCGACTGATAATGATACCCCTATATTTTGGTCTATCAATAAGAAACGAAAACCTGCTAATAGATGATGTACAAATGACCATGTTAATAAGACTAAAGCTAACTTAATCCATGGTGATGACAAAGACGTTAATGTTTCTGAAAAACCAGCTTCACTGCTTAAAGAGAGTTGAAAAAGATATAAGCTAACGGGGATGGCGAGAAATAAAATCAAACCACTTAAGCGATGGTTTATTGAAGCAATGCCCGTTATTGGCAAGCGGATTTTTAATAAATTTAAATACTTTGGCCTATTATCTTTTGTTTTCATACAAAACCTGAGGTTATTGATTTAAAAGATTAGTTCTATAATATTCAGATTAGTTCATTTCAAGATTCATAGTCATGCGGTATAATCCATCCCACACTTATCGTGGGTTATATTCTATAACATAAAATTCAGTAACACTATTGATACAGCAAACGACTACTCTTTTCAAATTATTAATTTCACAGGTTTAATATGAACAATGAATGGAAAAAAATTCTCTTAAGTAATAATGCAACTATAGAGAATAATACGGTCAAAAATTTTGGTCTTTCAATAGAAGAAGAGCAAGCGGCTTATTCAAATATGATTCTTGCAGATCTGAGTCATTATTCTTTACTCGAAGCAAGTGGCGATGATGTTGTAGATTTCCTGCAAGGTCAGCTAACTAACGATATAAAACTTGTCACTGAAGACATAGGTCAGCTCAGCGCTTACTGTAATCCTAAAGGTAGAATACTGGCAAACTTCAGAATATTTAAACGTAATGATCATTATTTCTTGCGCATGCGTTCAGATATTAGTGAAGCAACAATAAAGCGATTACGTATGTTCGTCATGCGTAGTAAAGTTGAGCTTGTTAATAAAAGTGATGAACTATGTCGTATCGGCATAGCAGGACTCAATGCTACAAAGAATCTCTCAAGTTTATTTAAGAATATTCCTGAAAATACTGATGAATCTTTGACCGAAAATGACATCAGCATCATTAAATTGCCCGGTACGTTACCTCGCTATGAGGCTCACGGGCCCTTTAATAAGATTAAAGGGCTTTGGGAAAACCTACACAAAGAAGCTGTACTGATTGGAGAAAATAGCTGGAATTTACTGACAATTCGTGCCGCTATCCCCGAAATTGTCTCGGAAACAGTTGAAGCCTTTGTTCCTCAAATGGTCAATCTCCAGGCAATTAACAGCCTTAGTTTCACAAAAGGCTGTTATCCAGGACAGGAAGTTGTTGCCCGTATGCATTATTTAGGCAAACTTAAACGACGACTGTACATTGGCGCAGTCAAAGGCGACACATTGCCTGTATCAGGACAATCAATTATGACTAGCAACGAAAATGAAGAAAAGGCGGGCCAGGTAGTCACCGCTAGCTGGTCAAAAGATAAAAACATTGAGATTTTAGCGGTTCTTCAAATTGAAAAAGCGGAAAAAGAAGTACTTCATGTTGAATCCGATACTGGCTCTACAATTGAACTCGTTGATTTGCCCTACAGCCTGGAAAAAGAGTAAAAATATATTCAATATTTTTCTTAATCTGCCGATAACTATTGCAAATGTAGCCAATAATCTAAATGACAAGACATAAAGGATAGAAAATGGACGCCGCAGCAGAAGAGAAATTCCTCGATAAATTATTAGATGATCTTGAGAACGATAAGCTTATTCTGCCTACCCTTCCAGAAGTTGCTCTTAGAGTTCGAGATACATTGGAAGATGAAAATTCTTCACTCCTTGATGTAGCAAAAATCATTACGAGTGATGCTGCACTTTCAGCACGAATGATTCAGGTCTCAAACAGCCCATTGCTACGTGCAGCTAATCCTATTGAGTCGGTCGAAGCTGCTGTTACCCGTATGGGTAGTAATATGATTCGTAACCTGGTTACCAGCATGGTAATGGAGCAAATGTTCCAGGCCACCTCTGATGTGACCGATAAACGCTTACGCAAAATATGGGAACACTCTACAGAAGTGGCTGCAATTGCGCATGCTCTTGCCAGCCAATTTACAAAATTACAACCCGAGCAGGCAATGCTTGCTGGCTTGATACACGATATTGGTGCCCTGCCGATATTGACCCGGGCAGAAGACCATCCTGAATTATTAGAAGATGAGGCAACTCTGGATCGTATTATTGAGAGTGTTCACTCGACCATTGGTGCAGAAATTTTACGTAAGTGGAATTTCCCGGAAGAACTTATTGCCGTTGCTGAACAACACGAAGATTTGGAGCATAACTCTGAGAATGGCCCTGATTACGTAGATGTCGTAATTGTTGCTAATCTCCAAAGCCTCATTGATAGCAATCATCGACACACTAAAATCGACTGGAATACAGTTCCTGCATTTTCAAAATTAGGTCTTCAGGCAGATGTAAGTGTCGTTGATATGGATGAAACAAATGCCAATATTGAAGCAGCACGAGCCGCTTTAAGTTAATTACTCATTAAGATAATGTTATTCAGTTAAGAATGTAGGTACGAATCATAGTGCCCCACATCAGAAATATATGAGAGGGTATTATTCGTACGCTAATTTAAAAATCAACTAATAAAGTTGCTGCAAACACCGCGTTCGAATAAATTCGAACCTACAAAAAAGCATCCTTAAAAGATAATGCCATTCAGTTAGGAGCATAAAAATTAAAAATCAGTTCCCTCCCCCTAATCCCCCTCCCTGAGGGAGGGGGAATAAAAGCAAATCCTTAACTGAACAGCATTATCCTTAAAGGATGCTTTCTTATTTCTGCATATTTTATTGGAGTTAACCCCCAGGGCGCACCTTAGAAATCTCTTCGAGCTTTCATTCAGCATGACCCAAGCCTTAATCTTCGATTAAGCTTCTGGCCGCACCCCAAGAGTACTTCTTCGGCTTGAATGCTTTCAAGGCTCAGGGCGCACCTCAGAAATCTCTTCGAGCTTTCATCCAGCATGACCCAAGCTTAATCTCTGTTTAAGCTTCTGGCCTCATATGCGGGAAGAGTAATACATCGCGTATTGAAGGAGAGTCTGTAAACAACATCACTAAACGATCGATACCGATACCCTCACCTGCTGTAGGTGGCATGCCGTGTTCAAGAGCAGTGATGTAATCTTGATCAAAAAACATGGCTTCATCGTCGCCGGCTTCTTTTTCTTCTACTTGCGCTTTAAAGCGTTCTGCTTGATCTTCGGCATCGTTAAGCTCTGAGAAACCATTGGCAATTTCACGACCACCAACAAAGAATTCAAAACGATCGGTTACAAATGGATCTTCATCATTACGACGAGCAAGTGGTGAAACCTCAGTTGGATAAGCGGTAATAAAAGTTGGATTCATTAAACGATGTTCAACGGTTTTTTCAAATATTTCAATTTGAACCTTACCTAAACCATATCCATCTTTAAGTGGAATACCCAAGCGTTCAGCAATAGCTCGCGCTTTTGTCGCATCGTCTAACTCTGCTTCCGTAATATCATCATTAAAGTGAAGAATAGATTCTTTAATCGTCATACGATCAAATGGCTTACCAAAATCATAAACATCGCCTTGATAGTCAATCTTGGTTTTGCCCACTACGTTCTCAGCAATTGAACGCAGCATTTCTTCGGTGATATCCATCAAATCGTTATAATCCGCATAGGCTTCATAAAATTCGATCATGGTAAATTCTGGATTATGACGCGTTGATAAACCTTCATTACGGAAGTTACGATTTATTTCGAAGACACGTTCAAAACCACCAACCACTAAACGCTTTAAATAAAGTTCAGGCGCGATACGTAAAAACAAATCCATATCTAATGCATTATGATAGGTTGTAAACGGACGTGCAGTTGCACCACCGGGGATTACTTGCATCATGGGTGTTTCAACCTCTAAGAAATCTTTTTTCGTTAAGAACTCACGGATATGCGCAACAATTTTTGAGCGCATAATAAAGGTGTTACGAGAGTCTTCATTCATAATCAAATCAAGATAACGTTGACGGTAACGTGTTTCCTGATCGGTTACGCCTTTGAATTTTTCAGGCAATGGGCGTAATGATTTTGTTAATAAACGAATACTATCTAACTTAACCGATAGTTCACCTTTATTGGTTTTCATTAGAATACCTTCGCCACCAATAATGTCGCCGATATCCCATTTCTTAAACTGTTCGTTATATATACCTTCAGGTAAATCATCACGAGCAATATAAAACTGAATTCGACCTGACATATCTTGTACAGTGGCGAAGCTGGCTTTACCCATCACACGTTTAAGCATCATACGACCTGCAACGCTAACACGAATATTTAACTCGGCAATTTCTTCTTTATCTTTTTCACCATACTCAGCCTGTAACTCACCCGCCATAACATTACGACGAAAATCATTAGGAAAGGTGATGTCATCTGATTCACGAATGCCGGCTAACTTCTGACGGCGTTCAGCGATTAATTTGTTTTCATCTACGGGTTGTTGTTCAGTTTTATCGTTCATATTCTTTTCTCAAATATCAAAAAATTTACCACTGGGAACACGGGGATCACAGGGAATGAAATCACTTCATACATATATACTCTGCCATTGCGAGAAATAGCACGGCTATCTCTCATTAACATCCATCAATCATGTAGATTGCTTACATTATTTTATAAAAATTTATCCCCCGTGAACCCAGTGTTCCCAGTGGTTAATTCTCTTTTATAATCCGCTTTTCAAGCTGGCTTCAATAAACATATTTAAACCACCATCAAGCACTGCTTGAGTATTACTGGTTTCAATGTTTGTTCTTAAATCTTTAATACGTGACTGATCCAGCACATAAGATCGGATCTGACTGCCCCAGCCGATATCTGTTTTACTGTCTTCCATCACCCGCTTTTCTGCATTTTGTTTTTGCAATTCAAATTCATATAGCTTTGATTTGAGTTGCTTCATCGCATTATCTTTATTTTGATGCTGCGAGCGACCGCTTTGACACTGTACCACGATACCTGAAGGTTCATGAGTTAAACGAACCGCTGAATCGGTCTTATTAACATGCTGTCCACCTGCACCACTGGCTCGATAAGTATCAATACGTAAATCAGATGGGTTAATTTCAACTTCAATATTATCGTCTACTTCAGGTGAAACAAAAACAGAGGCAAATGAGGTGTGACGGCGATTACCTGAATCAAAAGGTGATTTTCGTACTAAACGATGTACACCTGTTTCGGTGCGTAACCAGCCAAAAGCATATTCACCGGTAAATTTAATGGTAGCACTTTTGATACCTGCAACTTCACCTGACGATGCTTCAACAAGCTCAGTCTTAAAACTGTTACTTTCACCCCATCGAAGATACATTCGTAGGATCATTTCAGCCCAATCTTGTGCTTCTGTACCCCCCGATCCAGACTGAATATCCAGGAAGGCATTATTCGCATCCATTGGGCCAGAAAACATGCGTTTAAATTCGAGCTGCTCAAGAGATTTTTCTTTACCATCTAACTCTGTCGTAACCGATTGAACGGTCTCTTCATCGTCTTCTTCGGCTGCTAATTCAAGTAATTCTGACGCATCTACAAGGCTGGCATCCAGTTCATCAATAATATGAACGATTTTTTCAAGAGTAACGCGTTCGCGACCCAATTCTTGGGCGCGCTCAGGATTATCCCAAACAGTCGGTTCTTCGAGTTCCCGAATAACCTCGGCTAATTGTTCTTGCTTGGCCTCATAGTCAAAGATACCCCCTCAGGATGTCAGTACGACCCTGAAAATCTTTGATTCGAGTTTTGATTGGCTGGATTTCTAACATACTAAAACCTTAAAAATAAAGGCCGAATTCTACCTTAAAACGGTATTCCATGTCATTGTGGGAACCGAAAAGGGTAGAGGAAATTATTAACATCAGCATCGCTGAAGCCCGACCTACATTAAACCCCCTGACTTTTGTAGGTCGGCTTTCAAGCCGACGCCGCGCTACAATAAATGAACAGTATTAAATCATCTTCAATATATCTAAAAACAACTTTTTTTGATCTATTGTGGTTAATAAAAGGATTGTATGAATAACTTACCGTAGCGTCGGGCTGAAGCCCGACCTACAATTAGAGCCGGGAATTAATACGGCTCTATATGCTCAACCATCAGCTGTAAACTTTTATTACCGCGAAATGCATTTACATCCAATCGGTATGCTACTTTTGCCTGTTTTACATCAGCAGACCAATTTTCATCCGTTACATTAAAGGCAATTGCGTCAATTTCTACTTGAGAACCTTCTGGCTGTAATGACAGTTTTAAATGTTTCTCACCAACAATACGTTTGTTAACAATGCGAAATACACCATCAAATACAGGCTCAGGAAAAGTTTGTCCCCAAGGTCCTGCAAAACGTAATTCTTCGGCAGTTGTCATACTAAATTCAGCGGAGTGTAATTCGCCATCACTCATGATCACGCCATGTAAGTCATCTTCATTTAGATGACGACGTACTTCTTCATCAAAGGTTTTAATAAATAACTCATAATCATTTTCTGCAATAGTTAAACCTGCAGCCATTGCATGACCACCAAATTTTGTAATTAAACCTGGATTTTGAGATGCGACCGCATCTAAGGCATCACGTAAATGAAAACCTTTTATTGAACGTCCAGACCCTTTCAACATAGCATCATCCGTTTTTGCAAAAACTATAACCGGACGATTCCACTGATCTTTAATCCTGGAAGCAATTATTCCCACAACGCCTTCGTGAAAATTTTCATCAAACAAGCATAAACCAAAAGGTAGGTTTTTATTCTCATCTAGGTGCATACCATCCAATATTTTCATAGCTTGCTCTTTCATATCTGCTTCAATGTCACGACGCGCATAATTAATTTCATCTAACTGCTGTGCAATACCACGAGCTTCGACAAGGTCATCACTCAACAAACAATCAATACCTAACGACATGTCATCCAAACGTCCTGCCGCATTTAGTCGTGGTGCAATAGCAAAACCAAAATCACTTGCTATCAATCGCTCACCTTCTCTTCCAGCAACATCAATTAATGCTTTAATACCTGCTCGAACTTTTCCTGAGCGGATACGTGCCAGGCCTTGTGAAACAAAGATACGGTTGTTGTAATCAAGAGGAACAACATCTGCAACTGTACCCAATGCAACTAAATCTAATAGTTCAGCTAAATTAGGTTCAGGCAAGTTTTGTTCAACAAACCAATTCTGTTCTCGTAATAAAGAACGTAACGCCAGCATGACATAAAAGATAACCCCAACACCCGCTAACATTTTACTGGGAAAATTATCGCCGGGTTGATTGGGATTAACTATCGCATCGGCAACAGGTAATGTTTTTGCAGGTAAATGATGATCGGTAACAATAACAGTAAGATTAAAATCTTTTGCAGTCTTAACCCCCTCTATACTTGAAATGCCATTATCAACGGTAATAATAATATCCGGATTAAAACGCTCTACCGCAACTTTAACAATTTCAGGCGTTAAACCATAGCCATATTCAAATCGGTTTGGCACAAGGAACTCGACCTTTTTCGCCCCCATGCTGTATAACGCTTTAACAGCAACAGTCGTACTTGTTGCTCCATCCACATCAAAATCACCAACAATGACAATTGTTAATTCATTTTTAATGGC
>JAGLTQ010000101.1 GCA_023135195.1 Gammaproteobacteria bacterium
TTACTAATTGAATAGTTAAGTTCTTCTTCTGATTGTATATTTCTATTTGCATAGACACGATTCAGGACTGATGAAAATCCTGTTATTCCATCCGGTTTTTGAGTTATTCTTTTTATTGATTTATGCATATTTAAAACTTGAGAACGATTTAGTTCGTTTCCACCAACGACGCAAGGACCGTTTCGTAACAGTTATAGTTGTTTCAGAATCTGAAATTATTTTAATTTTTTCTATTTTATTATTTAACAAAAGTTCATTACAGATTTTAAAATACGTTTCTTCTATTTCATTTAATGCTTGCACAAAAGAATACAGATCTCGGCGTTGAACATGTTCTGATAATAGCTCTAAAACGATAAAATTATTACCTGATTTAATATTCTTTGCAAAACCATCATCCAGCGGTAAGACATCAAAACCACAATGAAAACCAATACCAGAATACAAAATACTATTTGTTATTATCTTGTCATAACCTGAATTTAAATTACTATCAGGCAAACACCCTCCACCCCATAACCAAATACTATTTGCCGTCCACATATTTTTAGAGTCACGTTCAAAATTCACGTTTGAACCATGCAACAACATTTGAATTTCATTGGTAATTTTAAACCAATAGTTCGCATCGTTACCCATTGGCATAAATTGACTGATATCTTCACCTAAGACTTTCGCTAAAGGAGACGTTTTTAAATCAGCGGGGGCTTCTAACCTTAAGTACCATCTATGTGGTGCGAAAGCATAAATTTCCCAGGGTTCATCCATGAAATGTTTATTTATTTGTTCAACCAGTTTATTTGCTTCATCTTGCGTTAAAGCCAGTTCTTCGTGCGCAGAAAGAAGTGCCGTATCCAAATCAGGTTGTAAATTTACAGGATCAGCACGTAACCAGTATGAGTCCGTAGTAACATTAATTTCGACATTACTTTCAGCTAATAAAGATAAAGCAGCACAATGTTTATCTTGATCCTTTTCTACTGACAAACCAAATTCAGAAAAAACAATATCATTTTGATGTTTTGATTCTTCTATCAAACCACGTGAAAGCCACTTTTCTAATACTGGTAATTTAAACTCAGGTAACTGAGACAATTCATCTTTAGATAAAGTGGAAAGAATCGACTGAAAGCCAAACAAATCGGGGATAAAAAGTGTCAGAGTAGAATCACTTGGCACGATGTGTGAGCCTCTTAAAACATAATAACCAGTAGGATGGATCAAGGAATAACATGACGGATCCATCATTTTTTGTTGCTTCCGTCACGTGCGACCTGAGCACTAGCGAAGAAGTACTGAATGAAACGCATAGCGGTTCTACAGTGCTTCTTGAACCAACCTACACACTAAAATTTTGCGTCATTCCGGTCAAACAAAGTGCGAACCGGAATCTATATCTATTAAAACCAATGGATTCCGGCTAAAGGCACGCCGGAATGACGAGCTTTGTTTATTCTTATTCTATAAACAACTAAAAATTTCTGACGTTTTTTCTAGCAAGGAAAAAATGGTTTTCAAAAACGGAGTTGACACTAGTCAATGAGTATTTTGAAAATCATTTTTAACGCCGCCAGATGAGACGTCAGGAACTTTTTACATGTTGTCGAGTATGGCTTTGCGTACATCTTCTAGTGTAGCAGGTACATTGATCAACGGGCGTGTACTTTGCTCAATCGCAGTATCAGGATCTTTTAAACCATGACCTGTTAATGTACAAACAATTTTACTGCCTTCAGGAATTTTACCTGATTCAATATCCATCATCGCACCGGCTAATGAAGTCGCAGATGCTGGTTCACAAAAGATACCTTCTTTTTCAGCCAATAATTTTTGTGCTGCAAGAATAACGTCATCAGTACATTCATCAAACCAGCCACCTGATTCTTCTTTAACAATCCAGGCTTTATCCCAGCTTTGTGGATGACCGATACGAATCGCAGTTGCTACTGTTTCTGGATCATCTACCATCTCTCCACGCATAAACGGTGCAGAACCTGCCGCTTGATAACCAAGCATTTTTGGACGGGAGTTTACGATTCCGTTTTCATGATACTCACTATATCCCATCCAATGAGCCGTAATGTTGCCAGCATTCCCAACAGGGATACAATGAAAATCAGGTGCGAAACCCAGTTCTTCAACAATCTCAAAAGCCGCTGTTTTTTGACCTTGTATACGATAAGGATTGATTGAATTAACAATCGTTACCGGAGCCTCTTTATCAACTTGCTTAACCAGTTCCATACCATCATCAAAGTTGCCTTTAATCTGGATAACAACTGCACCATGCATCATCGCTTGTGCTAATTTACCTAAAGCAATTTTACCTTCAGGAATTAAAACAAATGCTGTAATACCTGCACGCGCTGCATAGGCCGCTGCCGCTGCTGATGTATTTCCTGTTGATGCACAAATAATGGCTTTACTTCCTTCTTCAACCGCTTTGGTTACTGCCATGGTCATGCCGCGATCTTTAAACGAACCCGTTGGATTCAGACCTTCATACTTGATATAAATATCAACATCTTTCCCTATAACTTTAGGAATATTGTTTAAGCGAATTAACGGCGTGTTACCTTCACCTAAACTAATTAAGCGAGTGTCATCACTCACTGGTAAACGATCACGATAACGATCAATCAGGCCGGTATAACGATTACGAAAAGGCATTTTAGTGCTCCTAGATATATTTTTAACATCTAACGCAAAGGCGCAAAGACGCAAAGAGCGCAGAGAAAAAACAAAAATTATTACTCTGCATTATTGTTTATGTTTATTATATAAATAAACGTTAAATCACTTAGCTAATTAAAGAAAAGCATTAAATACAAGAAAATCTTTGCGTTCTCTGCGTCTTTGCGCCTTTGCGTTAGATCTTTAACTTGCGTCTAAACTTTCCATACGAATGCGTACAACTTCGCCGCTTATCGTATCTAACGATTCAATTTTTTGAATCGCTTCATTCATTTGTTTTTCTACTACAGTATGTGTCAGCATAATAATATTTGCTTCTGTAGAATCACCTTCTGGTTCTTTTTGGATAATCGCTTCGATGCTAATACCTTTGTCACCTAAGATACGGGTAACATCGGCTAGTACACCAGGTTCATCTTTCGCTTGCATACGTAAGTAATATGCAGTTTCAACGTCTTCCATTTTTAAAATCGGTAAATCAGATAAGCTATCTGGCTGGAAAGCTAAATGAGGAACACGATTTTCAGGATCAGAAGTTAAAACGCGAACGACATCAATAATATCAGCAACTACTGCTGAAGCTGTTGGTTCGTCACCGGCACCTGGACCATAATATAAAGTAGGACCAACTGCATCACCTTTAACAAGCACAGCATTCATAACACCATCAACATTCGCAATTAAACGACGTTCTGGAATTAAAGTAGGATGAACACGTAACTCAATGCCTTTGTCTGTGCGACGAGTAATGCCTAAATGTTTAATGCGATAACCTAACTCTTCTGCATAGGTAACATCTTCACGAGTAATTTTTGTGATGCCTTCAGTGAATGCTTTTTCAAACTGCAATGGAATACCAAATGCAATCGACGCTAAGATAGTTAACTTATGTGCAGCATCTATGCCTTCAACATCAAATTCAGGATCAGCTTCTGCGTAACCCAGTTCTTGCGCTTCTTTTAAAACATCATTGAAGTCACGACCTTTATCGCGCATCTCGGTAAGAATAAAGTTACCTGTGCCATTAATAATACCGGCTAACCATTCAATACGATTTCCAGCGAGACCTTCACGGATCGCTTTAATAATAGGTATACCACCTGCAACCGCAGCTTCAAATGCAACAATGACACCTTTAGCCTGAGCTGCAGCAAAAATTTTATTACCATGCTTTGCGATTAATGCTTTATTAGCGGTAACAACATGTTTGCCGTTTTCAATCGCCCGCATCACTAAATCAAGTGCAAGCGTATCGCCACCTATGAGCTCAACAACAATAGCTACTTCAGGATCATCGACAACTTCCTGAGGTGTTGTTGTTACGGTAATACCCTCGGTTGAACAAATACGCGGCTTATTTAAATCACGCGCTGCTGCATGAGTCACAACAATACCGCGACCTGCGCGACGTGTAATTTCTTCTGCATTACGTTGTAAAACATTAACCGTACCGCCACCGACAGTACCTAATCCCAGTAAACCAACTTTAACCGGATCCACTATATATTCCTCTTTTTCTTAAACATCTCTATTTTAAACATCTCTTATTTATAATTTTTAAACATATCACGAATACCGCGTACCGCTTGTCGCGTACGATGTTCATTTTCGATTAAACCAAAGCGCACATGATCATCACCATAATCGCCAAAACCGATACCGGGTGAGACTGCTACTTTCGCTTCCTTTAATAATAACTTTGAAAACTCTAACGAGCCCATTTCTTTAAATTGTTCAGGAATAGGAGCCCAGACAAACATGGTTGCTTTTGGCTTTTCAACTTTCCAACCTAACGCATTTAATCCTTCGCATAAAACATCACGACGGCTTTGATACATATCGCTAATTTCTTTAACACATTCCTGAGGGCCTTCTAATGCAGCAATCGCTGCGACCTGAATCGGGGTAAACATACCGTAATCAAGATACGATTTCATTCGCGCCAAAGCGGCAACTAAAATCGGGTTACCCACCATAAAGCCAACACGCCATCCCGGCATATTGTAGCTCTTGGAAAGTGAATAAAATTCAACAGCCACTTCTTTAGCACCTTCAACTTGTAAAATAGATGGGGCTTTATAACCATCAAAAACAATATCGGCATAGGCAATATCATGCACTACCCAAATTTCATGTTCTTTAGCAATCGCAACAACTTTCTCAAAAAATTCAAGCTCAACACATTCAGTTGTCGGGTTACCGGGAAAATTTAAAACCAGCATTTTTGGTTTTGGCCAGGAATCTTTAATCGCTTTTTCCAATTCTTCAAAAAAATCTCTATCAGCAGCCATCGGTACATGACGAATATCCGCGCCAGCTATCACAAAACCATATGGATGAATTGGATAAGATGGGTTTGGGACTAAAACAGCATCCCCAGGCCCCACCGTTGCCATGGCAAGATGAGCAAGACCTTCTTTTGAGCCAATGGTTACAATGGCTTCAGATTCAGGATCCAAATCGACATCAAAGCGTGATTTATACCAATTACATATGGCTCGACGTAAACGTGGAATTCCACGAGACAAAGAATAACGATGTGTATCGGGGCGTTGAGCGACTTCAACCAATTTATCAACGATATGTTGAGGCGTCGGCTGATCGGGATTGCCCATACCAAAATCGATAATATCTTCACCACGCGCACGTGCTTCAGCCTTCAATTCATTGACAATATTGAAGACATATGGCGGTAAGCGTTTAATTCTTGGAAAATCTTCTATCAAGGGGGTATCCAGCTCGAAAATCGGTTAATGGGGCTGAAAATCAGCCAAACATAATTAGGTGGAAAATTTCTACTCCACTCACTTCACAAAGCTGGTAACATTAACGGTTCATTAAGCATACTGTCAATGACAGATCCTTATAAAACAAGGCTATAGCCTGATTTTTATGGAATTTGAAGGAAAATAATCTGTGAAATTCGTTCTTGAAACCGGTCTGAATATTCTTGTCCACGGTTATGATATTGCTGAGATCACTATCACGGGCATTCATGCAGAACATCCTGATGTTAAATCCGGTCTAATTGATGAATGGGATGCCGAAAATCATTTAGGTGTTATCCGAAAAAGCATTTTAATAAGAACCGATGGCTCAATAGAAAGTTGGGCTCCGCAAATTAATTCTGAGTTTAAACCAGAGCATTTTCTCGGCTTTACCAAAGCTAATCCTGAAATTGTCTTGTTTGGCACGGGCCAACATTTACGCTTCCCACCTCAAGAATGCTTAGCAGTAATACAGCAGCAAAATATGGGCTATGAAGTGATGGATACCGCAGCGGCATGTCGCACGTTTAACGTGTTAGCAGCAGAAGGTCGTGATGTTATTTTGGCTATGTTGATGATCGAAGCAAGCTAATCAAATATACCTATTGTATCTAATAGCGCTAAAATCATTCCAGATATTCCTATAAACATAAGTAACCAGTAGAAAATAAATGCTAAAACCCTATCAAACTTGCTGGTATTTTTATATAGCAAGTCAATATCGGCATAAAGTGAAGACAAAGGAGAGTTCTTCAACTTATGCGCCCAACTTCTTGGAATAGCTAATGCCTGAGCAACATTAATAATGTCCCAACCACTTATAAATTCAACCCCAAGATACTCTTTTGTCTCAGTATTTTTTCTGAGTTTTCGTACTGTAACCTGACCAAAAACAACAAAAGTTATACCTGATATTACAGAAAGCCCTATTAAAACTCCGATAAATAATGTAAGTGGAGCCATGATCATTTAATCCAATCCATAATATAATCGTACACTCCACCAGAATTATTCGAAATCAGACTATTCATACTCATAGAAGCTCCAGCAGCTACACCTGCCACGACTACGCCACCAATAATTAAACCAACCCAACCAGCAGGCGTTGCAACCAATAAAAAAGTAAGTGCAGCAGAACCTATATTAACAGCAGCAACACCCGTTGCTGCACTAAGCGCAAAACTACTCGACTCAACAAACAACTCTCGCTCCCAGTTTTCTCCAGAATTATAACTATTTTGTACGTTCCCTACCCGACTCGCAAAATCAATTACGGCCAGACCATTACCCAATAATTTAGCGCTCTTCCCAAACCGAGCTAATTGACTAGCTTGTACTTGAGAGTTTATTTCCAGTTTTACAGCAGTTCGACTGCTTCTAGCTATATTCATAGCACGGGTTGGATTGGTTAAAGGAATACCTTTTTGACCTGCTTTGATACCACCGGTCACGGAACGAAGTTCATGTTGAAATCCTATCTGCATCCTCTCAAAGGCTCGAGTGATATTTTGTTTTGCTAACATTTTATTCGCGCCACCACTTTTCATGACATCTCGATAATTCATTAATGCATTTTGGTAGTTTTTTACCGAATCAGTGAAACTCGCAAGCCGATTAGCATAAATACCTGTGGATGCGCCCATAACACCAATACCAGCATTTTTTAACCTGTCTGATATTTCAGATAGAGCCAGCGTGTTGTCCACCCCATAGCAGAGAGATAATTGGGTAAGTTCTTTTGTAATTGGTGCATTACTAAACTGGGTCAGAATGGCATAGTCTTCTGCTGTTGGCTTTTTATCTGTTGCTAAATAAGGCTGATGAGCATTTAAAATATTGGGATTAACGCAACCGACTCCTGTAATCGTATCAGCGCCAAGAGTAAATGTATTTTCGAGTGAGTTTGAAGTAACGGGTGAGTTACAGAGTAATAATTGTGACATTTGTTTTCCTTGTCTTTATTCAATTTTCCTTAAATCTGTTACAAACTTATCAGTTCCCCAAGTAGCTGTCCATTTATACTTCGTTCTAAGATTTGTAAAAAAATCATTTTTCTTGATAAAAATCACTCATAAAATTAGATCAAAAATGAGATAGATGATATATTGACCTCCTGGCAAATGGACTTGGCGGCTTTATAAGCTATTGTTTTTAAACATAATAATTAAGTTATTAGAAATGGATTTCAAACGTACTTTTACTCCCAAAAAAACTCTTATTTTAGTGCTCGGTATTCTTTTAAACCTTGTCTCTACCCCTTTTTGTTTTGCTATTTCTGCCGAAGAAGCAAAAACGCTCGAGAAAGATTACCAGTCTATTAGCAACAAAATATATGCTGCGCTGGGTCAAAACTTAAGTGAATGCCAACGAAAAATTAATTCAATAAAAGAATTAAACCATCAATTACAAGAGCATTCTAAACAAAATCAAAACGCCATAGGTCAGTGTTTAATTAAAAATAATTTATCCTTAATAAAAAAGAACATCGACAATAAAACTATTTTTCCAGTTTTCCAATTTCTTCTGGATAACAATAATCTTCTCGTAGCAAACAGACTTTATACGTATGCCAAGAATGAAGCTGACAAGTCACTCATATCAAACATTTCTTTTATTTATGCTCGTTATTACTTGAAACGTAAAAAATGGAAAAAAGTCCTACAGTATACGGAAGATACTTATACTGATTTATCTGATGATGATGCAAACCTTGCTCGACTCTTTACCGGTATTGCAATGCAAAAAGTTAAACTGCATCGAAGAGCTGTTAACATTTATTCAAAAATACCTCAGCAATCAAAATACTACCCTGCCGCAAGGTTAAATATTGCAACGGCATATATACGTCAAGATTGGTGGACAGATGCTCATATTAAGATAAATGAAATTTTAAACCCAAAGAAAAATAATAATAAAATAAAAGTGGATAGAGAGATGATTAACCGACTCTATCTGGTTTTAGGTTATTCATTATTAAATAAAGAGTTTTATCGGGATTCCAGAGAAGCCTTTAGAAATATAGAGGTCAACAGCCAATATTTCAATAAGGCTTTATTGGGCATAGTGCTCACATCAACAAACCAGGAAGATTATATTGGTGCTTTAAACGCTGTTAACATATTGAAAGCTAAAAAAACATTTGATTTATCTGTAGATGAATCGCACTTGTTGCTTCCTTATATATATGAAAAATTAAACCAGAACATGACTGCTTCAGCGAGCTATTCTGATGCGCAAAAACACTATCAAGAAAGAATTAAAAATATTTCCGCATTAAAAAACAATGTAGAAAATAATATTAACGTAAAAGAAATATTGGCAAATAAAAATCACGTTAATATTAAAAACAATATTATAAGTTTTTCAAATAACATTCCTGTCAGCTTCCTGAAAAACAGCTCCAGGATTGAAGAGCTATCAAACTATAGTTCTCAGTTTAATAATATGAAATTAAGAAACGACTTCTCCATGTTGAAAAACAAATACAAGAAACTATTGTCGGGAATATTTAATGAATTATTCGAACAACGTCTTACTTATCTTAATAGTTACATGAATCAATCTAGATTTGGTTTGGCCAGATTATTTGATAACAGCAACACAGCAAGTAATTAAATGAAAAACATTAGCCTCATTATATATTTATCTCTCCTGGTTATCGCGGGTTGTAGCTCGTCAGAAAATAAACGCATTACATTGCGAAATATTGACATTACCCATAAAAAACAACAACAAGAGAAAGTATTCATAAAACCCAAGTCAAAAACGGATATACGCAAGGCATATTCAGATTATCTAAAATTTGCATCAAAAGATGATGGTTCTCGCCTTGACGCGATCAATCGGTTAGCAGAACTGGAGTTTGAATTAAGCAATAAACTTCAAGCAGAAAATGAAAATTTAAAAACAGACCATAACGAAGAATTAGATGACCGGCTTTACAATGCACGTTTAGATAAAACAGTTGAACTGCTCAGCACCTCCTTAAAAGACTACCCTAAAGCAAAAGGCAATGACAAGATACTGTACCAATTAGCAAAAGCGTATGATCACAAAGGCGACAATTATAATTCAGAAAAAACACTATTAATATTAGTTAATAAATATCCAAAATCAAAATACTATATAGAAAGCCAGTTTCGTCTTGCTGAGATTTCATTTTCAAAACAAAACTACGTAAAAGCAGAAGATACATATACAGATATTATTGGCTCACGTAAAAACAATGTGTTTTATGAAAAAGCCTTGTTTAAACGTGGTTGGGCAAGGTTTAAACAAGAATATTATTTAGAAGCCGTTGATGATTATTTAGAAGCCGTAAATTATCACAATTTTGATGATTACAGCGAGTTAAATCAGTCTCAATTAAATCAATTTAATGAGTATTTTAGAGCAGTTGGTTTATCGTTCTCATATCTTGGTGGTGCAGAACCTTTAAATGAATATTTTCAAAATAACCCGTCATTTCCTTATATCTATTACAGTTACTCACATGTCAGCGACATCTACTTAAAGCAACAACGTTATTCCGATGCCGCTGCAACGCTAAAGTATTTCATTAAAAACAATAAAAACTCCAAAAATATTCCACTTTCCTATTTGCAGATTGTGAACATATGGAAAAAAAGCGGTTTCGCGAAAAAAGCGACTGAAGAGATTAATGTTTTGTATGAAAACTATCACCCAAGCAGTAAATACTGGTTGTCTAAAAAAGCAAGCTCAAAGACGTACAAGAAAATAAATAATGGGTTGAAAGAAAACATATTATTAGCATCTTCTTACTACCACAAATCATATCAAGAGAAACATAAAACAAACGATTTCAAAAATGCAGATATGTGGTACAAAAGATATTTAAAACATTACAAATCATACGCCAGAAAAAATAATGTGTATTACCAGTATGCCAGCTTATTATCCACCAATAAACAATACAGCAATGCGTTAAGATTTTATGAGTTAGCAGCTTACGATGGCGACATTATTTTAAATAAAAAAGCTGCTTATGCGACAATTGCACTTAGTGACAACATATATAAGAAAACCAAAGAAACTACCGCCAAAAAAAACATACTTAACAAACATATTAAATACGCAACATTATACACTCAGTTATATTCCACAGAAAAACGTTCACATACTATTATTCTTCATGCTGCCGAGATGGCTTTTCAGTCAAAACAGTTTAAAAAAGCAATAGAATTGTCTGAATCATTACCGAGCAACATAAAATCAGCTAATAATACGAAAGCAAATATTATAAAAGCTCACTCCTATTTTAATTCATTAGAGTATAGGTATGCAGAAGCAGCCTATTTTTCAGCAATTTCAGGTGGATATATTAGTCTAAAAACAAAGAAAAAATTATCCGACAAACTTGCCCTATCTATTTATAAACAGGCCGAGATATCAAATAAAAACGGGCAAACAAATGATGCCATAGAACATTATATTAGGATTTCAACAATTGTGCCGTCATCATCTATCGCAGCCACTGGTTTTTATGATGCCATTGCATTATCTATGAAAAATAAGTTGTGGAATGTATCAATTCACAATATAAAGAAATTTCAACGTCTATACCCCAGAAACAAATATAATCGAGATATCACAAAAAAACTTTCAGTGGCCTACTTAAACTCTGATCAGAGTATAAAAGCAGCACAAGAATTCGAAAAAATATCTGGATTTGAGAAAAATAAAGACATTAAAATTGCTGCCTTATGGCAAGCCGCAGAGTTATATGAAGAAAAAAACGACTTAAATGCTGCAATTAGAACTTATGAAAAATATTCTACCAAGTATAAAAAACCATTTCCGCAATATATGGAATCAATGAATAAACTAACCAGGCTTTATACTAAGATCAGTAATAAGAAAAAAACATCTTATTGGAATAAAACTATTATAAAAGAAGATAGAAAAACCATCGGGAAATATAAAACAGACAGAACACGCTACATTACGTCGTCTGCATCATTAAATCTGGCAAAAGATGAACATAAAAAATTTACTAAACAACAATTAGTACTACCGCTAAAATTAAGCCTTCGAAAAAAGAAATATGTTATGCAAAGAGCCGTTAAATATTATGGTCAGGCCTCAAAATACGGCATAGCAGAAACAGCCACAGAAGCCACACACGCTATTGCAAACATCTATAAATCTTTTAGTAATGATCTCCTGACATCTCAACGACCAAAAGGCTTAAATGATGATGAGTTAGAACAGTACGTTATTTTGCTTGAAGACAAAGCATTTCCTTTTGAAGATAAAGCTATCGAATTTTATGAGGCAAACATGTCACATATTAAAGATGGTGTTTACAATAAGTGGGTTAAACAAAGTCACGAACAATTAAAAGCGCTATTCCCTGCACGTTATAAGCGAACGGTAAAACTAGATAGGTACATCAATGTATTACATTAAATTATTATTAATTTCAGCATTATTAACGGCATGCTCTACGACGAACAATACATCCAGTATTACATCATCTGGATTAAGTCCATTAGAGCAATCAGAGTCTGAGCTATCACGATATAAAACAGCAATAACACTGCTTAATAATAATAAATTAGATGACGCTAAGAATATTTTTGTTGAATTCAAATATGAAAGACCAGAATTGGCCGGGCCTTATGCAAATTTAGCCGTCATCGCTCTCAAAAGAAACAATCCAGATGAAGCAATTAAATTGGTAAAAATAGCGGTAGAAAAAAACCCTAAATCATCCCAGGCCTTAAATTTGTTAGCCTACTTAGAACAAATGAAAGGTGAAATAACATCAGCTTTAAATCATTATAAACAAGCAATTCAAAACAACAATAATTATGCTATCGCCCACTATAATATAGCTTTGCTTTATGATGTTTACATGCAAGATGTAGAAAATGCAATCCCACATTACGAACGTTATATGAAATTAACAAACAACAAAGATAAAAATACTGCTGACTGGCTTGAACAAATTAAACGCACACGAGAAAATGGCTAAGATATGAAATATTTTTTATTATTTATAGGCGCATTCTTTATTCAAATTATAACTATACAAGCCCAGGATCGATTAGAACTTGAAACTACGTTTATCAAAGGAAATAAAGAATTACCGCAAATTCTATACCTTGTCCCATGGAAAGATATAAAACGTTCACGCAAGAAAGAACAACAAATTGTATTGTATAGTTTATTTGGTGATTTATTTGAACCAGTTAATCCAGATGAATTTAACCATGCTGTAACTGATATTGATGGACAGAATTAACTTTATAATTATTATATAACGTCGACCTAAAGACTGACTTACATTGCGTCCAGGAATTATAGCACTTGTAGGATGGCTCAAGAAGCACTGTAGAACCGCTATGCGTTTCATTCAGTACTTCTTCGCTTGCACTCAGGTCGCGCGTGCCGGAGCCAACAATTCGGAAGCAAAAAACTCATTGATGGCTCCTCTGCGCTTAATCCATCCTACATATAATAATATAACCATCAGCCAATTAAAACGGTTGGACAGCCAACAACAATTTTACCACCGTGAGCAGTGGAATCTCCCATACGAGCGGCTGGTTTACCATTGATTAAAACAGATGAAGATCCTTGAGCAATGGTATCTGGTGGGCCAGAACATTGTGCCATATCCCCAACACAAGCCGCAGGCATTCCACCTATCAGAACATTTGCAGAACCTGCTGCTATAGGCCCACCCACATGAGGAGAACTTTTAGGAACAACTAAAGGACAAGTATGCATATCTGATACACGAGCTGCAGGTTTTCCCATTATCCATTACCTCCATCAGCAATATTTAAACCATGCTTAATAAATTCTTGAAACTGAATGTCTATATCATCAGTATCAGACATGCCTATGGCATTTAGAATTGCTCCTGATACCGCATGAGCATATAAATAGGGAGCGGGTTCCATGGCGGGTTCATCTTCTTTAGTTATACTTCCACCTGACCAAAAAACTGCAGCAGCAGCCCAGTTTTGAGCTGTTTTATATTCACCTTTTTCTGCTAATGTGCCACACATTCTGCGTTTTTTATCATCAGGTTCATAAACCCATTTTTCAGCCATTGTTAAAGAAGCTAAATCATCTGCCTTGGTATCTTTATCTGTTACAACTTTTGCACATAAACACGCCCACCATATAGCCTCACGCTTTGGTAAACCATGCGCTAAGAAGATAATAGAGTCCGCAAAATATTCATTCTCAATTAATTTATTTATATATTCTTCAGGTGTTGTCTCAGGCTGTAATAATTCAAAAGCATCATCATCTATGGCATCATAATGAATAGTCAGTTCCTGGGCTGTTTTTGCATTAATTTTTATCATATTAATTAATCTTGGTGATGCCACCTTTAATAGCAACCATCGCTGAACCTTTAACATCAATTTTTGTGGCTTTTATTACAATTCCAGATGAAGACATCTTAATACTACTACCACCTACTTTTAACTCAATAGATTTTTTAGCGGTAATAACAATATCACTGGCTTCAGTCGAAATTTTATTTTTAACGCTAAGCGTTCTATTACCCTTGCCTACCTTAATTATTTCATCACCACTTTCAACCGTTCTAGAATGATTGTTTTTGATTAAGCTACTTTCATCATTTTTAACTAAGCGATTAAAATCTTTCTCAGCTTGTATAAATATTTCTTCAGAACCCTTTAAATCTTCAAAACGTAGTTCATTATAATTTTGTTTACCAGCACCTTTCGTAGACTGTGTTTTAATACCACTTTGAGTTTTACTTGGATAAGGTATTTTATTATCAGCGTTGTACACAGTTCCAGTAACAAGAGGACGGTCTGGATCACCATCAAGGAAATTCACAATAACTTCCTGACCAATTCTTGGGATAAACGAACTACCCCATTGATCACCCGCCCAGGATTGTACAACTCTTAAATAGCATGAGCTGTTTTCATTATTTTCACCATCACGATCCCAGAAAAACTGAACTTTAATCCGGCCATATTTATCGATAAATATTTCTTCACCCGATGGGCCAGTAACAATTGCTGATTGAGGTCCCTTCATAACAGGCTTATTTTGAGTTCTTAAAGGTCGAAAATGAACATCTGCGGGTATGCAGACAAAGTTATTACCGTACTCTGACTGCCCTACATTACCAGAAAAATAACTTGTATCAAATGCGCGGTGATAGACACCTGTAATGATATAGTTATCTTTTTCACTTTTAGCGGCATGTTTTGTTAATTTAAATTTTCCACCCGCATAAAAACTTGTACAATCACTTGTTGCCTCTATGTTATCAATTGCAACTTCTTCTGCTTCCATACGGATACTAACCAGGCTTTCACCATCTGAGATATCGTACATCGATGGATATTCATAATGTTCGTAATTTTTAACATTTGAAAAATTGTTTTTCGTTTTTGAACTTATAATTAATTTATTCTTTGGTTCTTTAAAATTATAGTCATTTATAGACCATTCACCCTTACGAAACTCGTAGTGATGTTCCCACTCAGTAATTTGTGCTTCCGATTGATTTCCTTTTGAGTAAGCAACCTCATTTTCATCACAATATTCATAGGCATTTTGTTTGTCGACTAAATATAATGTATGAGCATTTTTATCCTGTTTAAAATAATACGCAATACCTTCTTCTTCTAACAGCCTTGTTATAAAATCAAAATCACTTTCACCATACTGAACACAATATTCTCGTGCATTACCACCTTTTGCTTTAAAATCAAATTCATTAAAACCATAATCAGAAAATATCTTTGATACGATATCTTTTGTATTCATATCCTGAAAAATACGTTGATTATTTGTTTTAGTTAAAAACCATAACCAGGGAACAATCGTTAGTTTATATTGACGAAGATTATTCGCTTTTATTTCACCAAATGAAAAGCGGCTTACATAACCTGTAAAATAACGTTCCTCATTATTTTTTATTGTGACTGTAACTTGTTCACCGACTAGTTTTTCTGGTTCAAGAGTTACATTTGCAGATAAAACTTCTAGTTGAAATTCAAACAGACGAGAAATATATTCACCACCCTGAAATGAAGTTAAGAGTAACTCATCCTTATTCAGTGGAGATGATATTGAAATTAAGCGGTGTTCCTGGGAAAGCTGATCCATTAATTGAATCCTCACATCGAGATTATGAGTTAGTTACATAATCTCTTCCTTGTGTAAATAGTTGTTAGATGATTATCTGATCACCTTAAAATAATACTGCCCAAATAATTGGGCAGTATCAAAACCATTATAAAGACTTAATGTCTTATAGAGGTTTAGCAGTCTCTAAATCATAGCCAACACGTTGTGGACTAGAAGATTTGTTTGTTGCGTCATGGTCATTATAATTGATCATGATTTTAGTAAAGCTTAAAGTAATATTTTCTACTGGCTCACCTTCAGCATCGGCAGAAATACTATAACCACTTACTAAACAGTTTTCTAAAGTGTAGTCCATATACTCTTGTACTTTATCAGCACCAGTACGAACAAACTTAACTGTTACTTTCTTACCCGCAGAACCTGTTACCGCTTCTTTAAAAATACCAGTAACTGAATTGTCTGCAGTTTTAGTAAGAGTTACTTCACTAATACTTGGACGCGTAGATTCACGATTTGACATATTACCAGGTTCCATTGAGATACCACGGCCAACACCAAATTGTACTGAAAGCACAGCGATATGGTCCTTATAGCCGTCAGCAGTTACGTTCCCTTTAATTCCATCATATTCAAGATATATTGCCATTTTTCAATTCCTTTTTAAGTTTCACTGTAAAACACTAGAGTACATAGTAGTCCATCATAACGGCCGATGCAATACTACAAAAAATTTAATTCTTCTTATTTATCAATATGTTAACTGTATAATTTTAGTGGATTTGATGAAAAATATTCATTAAAAATAAAGTAAATTTACTGAAAATTTGTTAATTATTCACTATAAATAGACTTAGAATTTATACTGAAAATCAAATACAACTCTCATTCCTTCTTCTTGTATAACAATATCTGGGTCAGAGAATTTATCATTTATAGGAAAGGCAAATTGTAAATTACCACTAAACTTTTCTTTATGAGCAAACTGTAATCCAAAACCGGCATCAGAAACTTGGCCGGTAATATCACTTACGTTTAGTTGGTATTGTTTGCCATACGAGTAATCAACAAAGACAAAAGGTTTCGCTATATTTTTGAAGTTTATGTCACTAAAAAGTGAGAAATCAAATAAATCTGGCGCATTAAATACCCAATCAACAGCAATAAAAGCACTATCATCAGATGAGAAAATATCAGAAGAGTATCCTCTTGCTCTTAATGGACCAGCAATTGATGATCGTTTTATCGAAGATAGCTTTTCACCACCATATTGTAAATGTGTTCTTGTAATAAAACGGGAGTTCGAATTAAAAAATGGCACCTTAACAAAAGTTAATAATGTGTAATCAGATGTTAAAAAGTTCGTTTTTTTATTTTGACCTTGTTCACCACCAAAGGTGATTTCTGTACTATTTAAATTAAATGTTGCCTGATGTAGAGTTTTGTCTTTTTCATTTAAATAATCAAAATTATAGGATAAAACAATATTATTTATATTTTCATCTTGTGCGGTAGTGTTAACCTTGCCTATTTTAATGTCAGATTCTACAACCTCGTATTTCATTTCAACTTTTGAACTACTAGTTCTGCTTCTCTCTCTATCATAGCGTACACCAACTTCAGAGATCTCTACGACACCTTCAATATCTATAGTAGTATCAATTGCCGTCTTATCAACAAGAAATTGATTTCTAGAAGCGCCATACATAAATTTCCAACGTGGACTATATATATTTGTTTGATAAAATATCCTCCAAAATTGTGTATTACTTGGGGCAGCGGCATTTAATAAACTTAAATTTAGTAGATCTGATATTCCTAATGGGTTATTAATTTGAAAATCAACAAAAGTTCGATATAACCCCGTTCCTTTTGTCCCGTGATTATCCAATCGTATATTAGATTTGAAACGGTTTTCTTCTTTAACATTAATACTTAATTTTGTATCACCCACTTGATGACCAGGTGAAAAAAAACCGTTGACGGTAAGGCCAGGGAAATCATTTATTAAATATAGATTTTCTTCTACCTGATCGCTCGTAACAGGCATAGCCAACATATCATTAAAAACTGATTTTAACGCAGATACACTGTACATATCATTATTTATGACATCAACATTACCAAGCATTCCCAATAATAACGTTAATGTTACAATTCCATCACGCACTTCTTGTTTTGGTATATATGCTTTAGCAAGTATAAAACCGCGTTCACGATAAAAACTTGTGATTTTGTCTGCAATTGATTCTATCTGACCTAATGTAATCCCTCGTTTTAAACGTTGGTCACGAATTAGCCATACCAATTTTTGTACTTCAATAGGAGTAACATGTCGTTTTTCAGTTTCTTCTTCAATATCAACCAGTAAATTAGATAAACCACCTAACTCTTCTACGGTATAACCAGAGTCTAATAACTTATCCTCAGCCATTAAATCAAAGCGAATTGATTCAACTAATTTATTAATTGCTTCACGAGTAATACCAAGTTCTGGATATTCAACGAGTCCTTGCACACGAAATTCTTTAACCGCAAGACGAGGACCTGCTGTTGGATCAGGATCACGATCTTTTACACCCGGAATATCCAAATCTCGCAACATAGATTTTCTTTCAAGTTCAGGCGATTCAGAAATATCAGGCATATCGAGAAAACCCGCTTGCGCAGATAAGCTTAATAAAACAGTAGAAAGGATAATTAAATGTAATACATATTTAGAACAGCACATAGCTAAACAACTTTATAATATTAAAGAGTAGAATTTATAAATTTTTGACGTTTTTCTTTTGCTTCTTCGTCTTCTTTTTCTTCTTTTTCTTCTTTGTCATCGGTATACCGTTGGTCTGAAGGCATCATTAAAGCAACATCAGAATGACTATAGTTTCTTACATCGGTAAAGATTGCAGCATCAACATCTCCAAGTTCTTCTACTTCAATAAGAGATTGACTTGAAATATTCTCTATAGCTTGTAATGCTTTATTCTTAAATTGATTTGCACCTGTATATTTTTGTGGCTTAGTCCCAGGAAAATATTTAATCTGAGTATCAATTGTATTTACATCAGTCAATTGATAGTTAATATCAACTATTAGTGGCTCATTTGTTGTACCAATATAACCTGTCCCATTCAAATCAAATGTTGCTGTATTTGCTTTTACATGAACAAATGGATCAGGATCATCTATACCATAACTGTAATATCCCAACACATTACCATTTGATACATTGAAGTTGGCATCTGCTGCATCATTTGTACCATTGTAATCCAAATTAACACTGCGAATAGTTACATCGCCATTGTTATTTGCAAAAAGGAATGGACTACTGCCAACATTATTTTTTATATCGTATAGGATTATGTTTCCTTCGTTTGAAAGATCTATATTTCCTGAACCCGAATTCTCAACGGATAATTTTGCTTCTAGGCCATTCATTGCAAGTTCAAGCGCACCACCTGTACCAACGCCACCATTAGAAACTAACTCAACTGTACCTGCACTAGTAATATTTGTTGCACCGCTATTGTTATCTGTAATTCCACCCGTTCTTGAAATGACAGTAATTGATCCCGCATTTGTTTTAATATGATCTAAATTTATAACATCAGCTGAAACAGATACATTTCCATTCAGACTTTCTAGACTGCCTGACTGCGTATAAGTACCTGCAACAGTGAAATCAATACTATTATTAGCCAATAAATTACCATGCGAAATATCATTAGCATTAACAGTTAAATCTCCAGTAAAGTTTGTTAAAACAGTGTTATTAAGATCTACTGTTCCAGCCGTAGCAACTAAATTTAATGCTCGATTTGAACGTAAGCTCCCATTCATGACTATGTCGCCAGTGACCGAGGTTATATTTACTTCAGGATAATTATATATATACAAATCATCAGCAGAAAACGACATGTTTTTGTCAGAAGTTACGTTTTTATAAAAACGTATAATATCTGCTGAAGCTGTAATATTGTCGAATTGTGAATCACGACTATAAAAATACATAATACCATCTGAAATAGCATTAAATGATGCAGGATTTGTAATCTTGGCGTTGTCAAAAAGTAGATACTGATTATTATCTATTGTATTAATATTTATTGTTTGTGCCGTAACAGTTGTATTTAAAAAATCACTAGTGAGTTGGTAATTACTATTCCAATCACCAATAGACATAATATATGTACTATTAAAGGTAACACTGACGTTTGCAGTGATTTTTGATGGAAGTTGAGTTCTACTAAAAGTAGCACCAGTAAATGTAATATCTGAGCCAGTAAATCCTTGCGATGTATTTAAAGTTAATGTCCCAGCTTTGCTGCTGTCACTATCTGCGATAAATTCCATAGCCGCAGCTGACGCTGTATCTCCAGAAGAATAAATACCTTCATTTAGAGTAATATTATTAGTTGCGTTAACTGAAATAAGTCCGTCGGTCGTTGTTACACCATTTAATGTTGTATTTAATGTGCTTATTACATCTAAACTATCTATATTTGTAAGAGATGCTTCAACGTCAACCGACTTGCTACCAGCATCAAGTGAAACAATATTGTCATCACCAACAATCGTTAAACCAGCTAAGTCAGTTACTTTTCTTATTGAGATATCACCATCAATTCCAGTGCTACTATTTGTTACTATATTGAGGGTATCAATAATATTTAATGTGTCTTGCTTCAGTGCGACCGCTCCAGCAACAGAAATCGTATCACCATCTATCGTATCTATGCTGCCAGCAATATTCAATTCCTTAGATGTAATGTCAACACCACCACTTCGAGTGTCAATGTTTTTTATGTAGACTTCACCATTTGAGAATATAGTCAAACCTTCTACGGCTTTAGCTTTACCAATATCATCTTTGAGATTAATTATTCCAGTATCAGCATTAGCTGTGAATGAGAAATCATTTGCAGCGGCATTAGAATCAATCATTCCATCAACAATAATTGAACTATCGCTAGCAATTTGTAACGTTATATCATTAAATAATGTCACTGTAGGAGCCGTAGTTAATTCAATATTACTTGACGCATTAGTTGTCGTTAGATTCCCATATAAATCAATACTCGTGTCAGCAACAACTTTAATCGCACCCGTTGAATTTACTATGCTGAGATCAACGTTATTACCCGTGACATCAAGACTTGCTAATGCAACACCAGTACCCATACCTGCCGTCGCTGTCATAGTGACATCACTACCACCAGCATCTAAGGTTAGAGTTCTTGGTGTAGCATTATTTACTTCGCCATTAATAAAAATGGCCGCATCTGATCCCGAGCCATTAGTATCAAATGTCGTATCACTATTAAGGTTAACGATTCCATCTAATTGAATACTTCCAGCTGCTGCTATAGCTTTAGTGTTGAGATCACCATAAAGGTTGATATTTGTAGCGGTAATATTAACACCTGCCGTTTGGGTATTAATATCATTGATATTGACTGTGCCTGCACTTGTAACATCAAAACTATTCACTGCTTCACTATCACCAACAAGGCTAGTCATAGTTATCGTTGCATCGCCTGCATCAATTGAAACATCATAATTATTAGTTGCATCGTCTGCGTCAAGTGTACTACTAAACATTACGTCTCCGCCTGTCGCCGAACCAGCACCAAAAGTATCAATCGTTACATCGTTAGTAAGAACTGCTGCGCCAGTTATAGAAACAACACCTGATTGATCGCCAGTACCACTAATCAAATTACTATTAATATCACCACCAAGATTAACTGTATTTGCAGTTAACTGAACACCACTGTCATCTTTTGTACTCGTAAAATCTGTAGTAATAATTACATTAACACTTACTTCCGTACTACCTGTACCTTCAGTAATTAAATCAACTTTTTGCAAGGAACCATCCGTACCCGTGCCGATTTCACCATTTACAGTAATATTGTTGTTATAAGAGTTTATTGTTAATACACGATCTGTCGCTAATGCAGAAGAGTTGATGTTACCAGCAATAGTTACATCACCATTACTTCCTCCAAGAGAAAATAAATCAGAACTGATTGAGACAGAATTATTTAACTGAATATTACCTACAAGGTTTATATTGCCACCATCATTCGTACCAGTTGCATACGAAGTTAAATCGCCATTGAGCTGAATAGTCGTTCCCTTAATATTGATCACATCATTACCGCCAGCTGTAGTTACTCCGGCCAGATTAACAGTACCTAATTGAGTTTCACCTGTGTTAATTTTAAGTGAACTTAACGCATCATTTGTACCTATATCACCTTGCAAATCAATAACACCTGACTGTGTTTCAATATTTAAAGCTCGATTATTTCCAGAATCAGAATTAATTGTTCCAGTTATTGTGACGGTACCATCAGAAAGACTATCAGCTGTTAATAAGGTAACATCAGAGTTTAATACAACATTACCATCCAGGCTTATTCCTCTTGCATGCCCTGAATCACCTTCGTTAGTGACAATATTTCCATTTAGATTAATAGTACCAGCTGTTATATCAACCGCATTTGTTGTATCAGAAGTGTAAGTACGCGTATTTACACCCTTCAAATTTACGGTTGCTGTACTTGTCAAATTTTTGTTAATAACTAAGGAGGCAATATTTGCCCAGCTCGTACCTACGCCACCTTGAAAATCGACATCACCGTTTCCAGAAATTATTTCAAGGTTATTTCTGGCTGTAGTAGTTGTTCTTAAATCATTATCAACATTATCTATAAATGTAACTGAACCATCGCCCAGAGTCGCATGATTGGTGTTAATTGTGACCGTGCCACTATCTGTTGGAGTTGCTAATAGCACGTTACCCGTAAATTGAACATTACCAGCAGCCGTTGTACCCGAATTAGTTGTAATATCGCCAACTAAAGATATTTCCCCATCGGCACGTATACTTAAATCACCAAAAGTGTTACTACTTAATAGTGATAATGAATTAGTGTCACGAAGAGAAACTACATTGCCATTTGTAATAGTTATTGATTGGAAATCATTACTCGAATCATTAAGTGTAATATCTCCGGTAGCATTTAATGTGGTCGTTGCTGTACCACCAACTACAATATCACTTCCATCTTGCGTAATCGTACCTAAACCAGAACTATTAGTTGTTGTCGCAGAGAATATTCCTATTCCACCATCTGTATTAATTTGAGTCTTATTAAAACTTAAGGTATCTCCACTTACAATCAAATTACCTCGGATTGATAAACTTTGTAAATCAAGAGCAGTATTATCAATAAAAGTTATATTATTTATACTTCCTGATGATGCGAAAAAATTAACAACTCCACCAACTGTATTATTGACATCATCTACCGTTATTGAACGTCCATCATCAACAGTGAAATTTGCACTGCTAGACAGCCCACCTGTATTCACTTCTCCATAACTAATGATATCTCCACCAATTGCTCTTATTGATAGGTTACCTGCTATTCCTCCAGAGCCTGCGCCATCATTAGCAGCTATTGCTATACCCCCAGTACTATCTGTAACGTCGATACTTGATGCATTAATAAAATTAATATTATTAAAATTATTAAAATTATTAAAATTATTAAAATTATTAAAATTATCATTGCCTCCATCAATTACAATCGAGCCTGTTGTGTTAAAATTAGCTACAGCAGTACTAGTAGCATTGCTAACTATAAGCGATCCTGAATCAGTAACATTTCCGCCAGCAGTGATATCCAATAATGATGTCACTATCGTGCCATCACTTAAATCAATATCATCTAAATCTCTAACTTTAGCTTCAGCTACTTCTAATTTAATCGTATCAAAATCATTATCAGGATTTAAAAGAGTGACAGAATTTGTTGCAGCTGTAGTTTTAAAACTTGCACCTGTAAATACTAATGCTGTGCCTGCAGACTGAGAAACTGAATTCACATCTATGGCACTTAAACCTGAACCTTGTGCATCACCTAAAATCACATTGTTAGTAACACCATCAAGATTTAATGTTCCAGTGCCAAGATTAATTGTAACCGTTGAACTATCAAAATCTACTGCAGAACTAACAGTGAAATCGCCATTCTCTGTGGCTATTGAACTTGTCGAAGTACTAGTGACATCAGCAGTATTATTTGTAATATCAAAATCACCACCACCCGTTAAAATAGTTGCTCCATTGAAATCAATGGCATTAGAACTTAGAACGTCTATATTGCCACCCGCGGTATCAATCTTGCCACTATTAAATGAAACTGTACCACCACTGGTAATATCTAAATTTCCACCTTCCAGATTAATACCATTTAATAGTACTGGAGTTGATGTAGTATCTGTAGTTTCACTTGAAATAGAAATATCACCGCCGGCAACTAAATTTAAATTAAGTGAGTCATTTAGCCCATCCTCCATTGTAATACTTGAGGTAGTGGTAAAAGTAATATCATTGTTAGCTTGCAGGGTTAGTGTATTTGTAGATTTATTACCATTAATAGAAAAAACCAGATCCGCATTAAAAGTGATATCGCCTAATTGCAGCGTTGTTGCAGGTAAAGTTGGAGTTCCTGTCACAATTGATACATCACCATCAAGTAATGCATTTTCAATCAAACTGACATCAATAATGGCACTGTCTCCATTTGATGTGAATGTATCTGGATTACTAATTGGTGTTTCTGTAATATTTAATGTTGTACCGGCATTTACAATTTCAATATTATAAGGATCAATCAACCATAACCCACCATTACCATTAATAGCAGATACATCCGGGGCTTTTGAAATTCCAAACCCTCTTAAACCTGATGTTTCAATAAAACCACCGTTACCCGATATTGCACCACCACGTGCAAATAAATTAGCGTGGATTCGTGCCGTATCTTTTGCAAAGGTAATAATCTTGCCACCATCACCATTTAAAGTCGCATCTGCATTAACAGAAGTATTTTCACCCAGGTAAATAAAGTTAGCATTTCTTATAGATGTATTAAGGCCTTGTCGATCTCCACAAATTAATGCTTCTCCACCTCCGTTAGCTCCAGAAACATTCACTCGTGCCGAGTCGAACAAACCAACCTTGTCTCCAAGAATTTTTATTGTTCCACCTTGACCAGAGGCATACGCTTGCGAGGAAGTAAAACTATTTTCAGTTAATAGTGTTTCATCTTTAGCATGTAGTTCAATTTCACCAGCCTGACCATCAATAATATCTGCAGAAATTTGTCCGCTACTGGTAACATTTTCACCAAGCAAAAAAATACGAGCAGTATTGTTCATATTTTCTTTAGTACTAACATCTATAGAACCAGTATTGAGAACATCTGCACCTACACCCAGAGTGAAAGAGCCATCATCATTAACGACTACGCTGGTTGCTTGATCAAGCATACCCATATTTACTGCTTGAGAGAAAACGTCCTGACTAGTACTCGCAGTGAGTAAAATCCGGCCACCGGCTGCATTAATCTCACCACTATTTATTACTGCTTCTTCTAAACCAATTTCATCCTGTAAAATTTCTTTGGTAACCTGCACACCAATTAACCCTTGATTATCAAAAGTAAGAATTGATTGTTTACCTGCAGATAAAATAACAGAACCTAAGTTTGCTGAAATTAGCCCGTCGTTTTTAACCTGCTTACCAATTAAAGCAACATTACCACCGACAGACGCATTTATAATCCCGCTATTAATAACCGCGCCATCCGTACCAAGAACTTCATTAAATACATAGTTACCATTCATAAAATCAGAAGGAGTCATATCTAAAGATGAAGCTACTAAACCACCGACATTAATCGTTGCTGTGGAAGTAAAGAAGATACCATTAGGATTAACAAGAATAACCTGACCATTAGCATCAATCTGCCCTTGTATCGTTGTACCGTTGTTGCCGAGAATACGATTTAATGCAATAGACGAAGTATTTGGTTGAATGAACTGAACACGTTCATTGGTATTCACATCAAAACTTTGCCAGTCAATAGCTAAATTTTGTGTGGTTTGATTAATTGTTGTCGTGAGGTCGTTTTGGCTAATCGTACCTGTACCTCCTACAACTTCACCTCCAATGGGTGCAGCGTGGAGATAAGAAAGGTAAAAAGGCTGGGTTAAGAGGAAACTTAAGGTTAAAAACTGTGAAATCAGTTTTATCTTAAACCAAACTGACTCACTTTTCAAACCCGCATGAATATCTACTTTATGCGATCCTTGCATTTTAAACTTCCTTAAAGTAACACTAAATATTATTGTTTAACTAATGCATCAGCAAAAAAGTTGTTGTCATTATATGTAATCCACAAGTAACGGTCATCATTTGTGCCTCCTACTACACTATCAAATGTTGTCATATAAGCCGTCATAGAAAAATCAGAAACAAAATTTTCACACAGGTCGCTTGTAGTATAATTTGCAGTATAAGTACGAATTCGTCCGACTTGTTCACTCGCAACATCAATTAAGGCTATATTTGCCACTCCACAACCTTTAAGTGCATCATGAACTATTGCTATATTTTCATATGTATTTGTTATCTCAGTTGCCGCTGTATTAGAAAAAATAAAACCTGTTGGTGTATTAGTAGGAACAAACCACTGATCAGCTGAAACAGAAATTATCGGTGTTCTTGCATTGATAGTTGTATCATAAGTCAAACTAAAACTTGTACTGGTGTAATCACCGGTACCACTTAATGTAGCGGTCATTGATGACTTTTCTGTAATAGTGCCGTTTGAAATTGTCGCCGTTCTTAAAAAAGCACCATTATGATAGATTCGAACATCAGCGGTAAAAGTCGTTGCCGTTATATCAGTAAATGTACCTTTGTATAAAAGTGAATTTGATCCTGTATTATCAATGTGCACCATTAAAAATTTATCACTGTCCACAATCGCTTTGGCATTCGCATTTACAGGATTTTGTACTGGGGATACTGTGCTCAATGTTCCACTATAATAACCAACAGGATTTGCATCCGCTGCAGCTGGAGGAGTACTTCCACCGCCACCACAAGATTGTAATCCAATAAATGCTATAACAATTAAATAAGGTGTAAGTGACCAAGAGCCAAATTTGAGTTTCATAAAGAACCTTCCTGTTCTAGATTAAATTGATTTACGTTACGCACAGGCACAGCAAAACGCACATCTAATAAATGATGTGATTTAACATGCGTGTGATGATGAGTTTTTATTGAAAACATCCTTGTCTGAAAAAGCTATCCATTTTTATCACGTTTATTCGTTAATCGTGACGGTGTTTGCGCTCTTCGGGAGTTCTGCGTCCATTCAAATAAGCTAAATGGTCAGTAACTTTGCGTATTGGTGAATATCACCAAATTGCCTTTATCGGAGCTAAATTCTTACTAAAATCCTTATACCAAAGATTGCATCGCTACTTGCTCGCAATGACCATAGTTGACGGACTTTGTATGTAAGCATTCTAATACTCAACCATTGCAACTGCAATACTTAAATATAAGAATATGAACTTGGTTATATTTTGTATGCAAAAAGTTCCCAGCCTTACCTACTCTCCAAAAAACTTGCCCCATATAACAACTAGTTACAAGTTAAAGACAAGTAAAATACTTCCAATTACAATCAAAGATATTCCAAAGCCTGGCTTATACAGTAAACCTTGTGTAGGGAGCTGGTTTTCTAATTTCGATATCACATCTTCAGATACAGGAAGTATCCATTTCCGTAATACTAATTGAAATACACCTGTAAGAATAATCAATACAGGTATGATTATATCAATATTTTCCTGATGCCACGTTTGTTCATTACTATAATTAATTTCATTGCCAACACCAAAAATTAATTTCTCTTCTGAAGCCTCAGACATCCTGCGTACTCTTTACAAAAAGATAACTTAACTTTTTAGACTCATCTAAAGTTAGATGTATAATATTTTCGTATACTTTCAAGTTACCAAACCATTTTATTTTATTACTGAACATAATTTTTTATTAATTTATTGCTAACATTTAGAAAACATCAGTCAAAATCAGTTTTTTTTATAAATTATAGATTTATTTATTCGAGCACTGAGCATTTCTAGCATAAATAATTGTCACTGCATGTAACCAGCGGTGAGATTGATCTCGACATATTTGATAGTTATTCTGTTCCGTATATGAATCAATATAGAAATGTATGGCCTGAGGTAAAACAAAGGTTAATACAACAGAACCTATTAGTGAAAAAAATATTAATCTATGAATAAAATCTGATAATTTATTATTAACAACCTTTGAATAAATAATAGCCAATACAAATACAAATAACCCAAAACCAACCCCAAAAAGATAAAACGCTCCCTTATCAAAAGTCAGGACATCACTATTACTCATTATTTCAGATGTTAACTGCAATAAAACTATAATTGCATAATACAAAGCTGCCGTCCCCGACAGTAAAAAAATTAATATCCCTGTGAATAAATATAAAGTGGACTGTTTTGGTGGCTCAGTAATTTTCATAAAAATTTTGGTGTGGAAAAGTTTCTAAGTAAGCTATTTATAATATTAGTAAGACTTTTTTCTATTTTTTCGACAGCATAATCAATAACTGATTCAATTACATTACTAGTAATTTCTTTTCCTTTGTTAATGACTACCTGTTTTTTCTCTTCGATAATACCATTAATTCCTTTTTCAGATATTTCATCTAAAGCTAGAATTATTTTATCAGTTATTTTAAATTTTTTATCTGCATATTCTAATAACATTGCCGCACCAACACCAAAAGCAATAGCAGCAATTAACGGCCCAAAAGCAATAACAAAACCTGTAGATGCAACAAAAGTAGCTGCGGCAATCGATGCACCTGTTGCCAGACCAACTTTAACAACATCTGTTGCGAGAGTACCAATTAATTGATTTAGTGTTGCTGAATCCGTTAAAAAATAATCAATCACACGATATGCTGATACAAAAATAATAGTGAGTATTCCACCACTTTTCGCTGCTTGTACTGCACCATACTTACCTAACCCCATTTGTACGACTTTAGCATTTTGTAGGCCATATTTAGTACCATTTAAGATGTTTCGTAGCCCCGGATATCCTTTCAAAATTACATGTGGTTTACCACCGAAGTATTTAACGTAAGCTTTAGTTCCAGCATATCCTAAGTCACCCATTAATTTACCCAGCAAGGTTATATCTTTACCTGTTGCTATATAGTTCGCAGAAAATTCGACTTTGCTTTTTAATTTTATCCAATCTTCTTTTATTAATTTACCTTTTACACCTTTATCAATAACACAATCCATTTCTTCTAGAGACAATATATAAATTTCATGCTGATTTTGTTTAATCATCAAGCGAGCATTTTCTTTATCTAGGGTAGTTAGCATATTTTATAGTCCTTTATATTGAGGAGTGTCGTCAGTCCGTAACGCTTTCTATTCGAATATAGTAAGGCATTATACATATCTCGTCTATTAATAAATTTATCCAATCAAAATTATCATTAATCTCAATATCTTTGATTTACTAGCTAGAATTGTTAGCCCTAATCTCACAAATCGAAAATGCTGCGGGTGGCTCAGTTACTGATGAAGTACGCTTATTAAAAGAACGCCGTAAGTCACTTGATGATGTTATTAAATTCTCAATGGGGATCAATGACTCACAGAAGAGCCTTAAATCCGTATTATTGCCAAAACAACTCCACAAATAAAGATACTGTCGAATCAAAAAATAAAAAACCAACAGGCTTTATTAAAGTTTAAATGGTTTTCATCCTCCTGGTCAGTACGCTGGCGTGATTTATAATTTTAGTTTTTCTAATACTGTACAAAAAACCAAGGCAAAAAAAAATCATGCTATATGCATGATTTATAAAAGTATAAGACACCTATTATTCTAATAGCTCTTAAAGTTAAAGGTAACATCCCTGTCCGAAAGCATTCCATAAAATATTTTTACTTTCATAAAAATATTAGATGCTCTTCGGAAGCTCTGCTACTTAGTCAGTAAAAACCAATTAAGCCAGATACTTTGCGTGTTAAATATCGGGGTAAATATTTAACGTGCCTTTTCGGAGCTTTTTACGAGTGATCCATACCCGTATCCATGTTGCACCTATCCATTAGTGCAATCCATTCCAAACAATCCATGTTTGCGCTATCCCTATTCGTGTTATCTAACACGACATAACATCCTTTTATGAATTATTCTTTAACCGAATAAAGCATTAGCAAATACTAATGCTATCAATTCTCAATAGCAAACAAATGTTAACTATTTTTTGAACTGTGTCATTCTTTTTATATTAACTATAATAAAATCAATAAGTTATATAAAAACAAAGTTCACAAATATTAATGCTACATTTATAACCTATTGATAACCTTGAAGTGAAAAATATCTAATTCATTTTTATGGCAGACTAAACAAAAAAAGGCCCATAACTTTTTAGTCATGGGCCTTTTAATTTGTATGATGCCGATGGCGACGTGCAAGGATGCACTAATGTCGCGGAAGGCACGAGCCCATGGACGGGCGAAGGTA
>JAGLTQ010000102.1 GCA_023135195.1 Gammaproteobacteria bacterium
TGCCCTAATGCATTGTTCTACCTTCTCCCTTCCATGGGCTCGTCCCCCTACCCCCTCCCTAAGGGAGGGGGAATAAAATAAAAATGCCTCGACATGCGAGGCATTAGTTAAATAATTTTAGTGTTCGCCTGCCGGCCCACCAATTTTATCATCTGCAGAAGGTTTATCTTCTTTAGTGGCTTCAGCACTGCTTTTATTATCACTATTGCCGCTTGAAGGTGAACTATCATCCCAACCTTTTGGTGCTTGAGGTGTTTTACCATTCATAAGATCTGCAATCTGATCTTTATCAATTGTTTCATACTTCATTAACGCATCAGACATAGCATGTAGAATATCCATATTCTCTTTTAGAATTTTTTCTGCCCGAGAATAATTTCGGTCAACTATATTTCGTATTTCTTCATCAATAACATGTGCAGTTTCATCAGAAAGACTTTTGTGCTGTGTTACTGATCTGCCCAGGAACACTTCACCTTCTTCTTCACCAAATACCATTGGACCTAATTTATCGGATAAACCCCATTGCGTAACCATATTATGTGCAAGCTCAGTTGTGCGTTGAATATCATTCGATGCACCTGTCGTCACTTGATCTGCGCCGAAAATAATTTCTTCCGCAATACGTCCACCGAATAAACTGGAGATCTGACTTTCCAGTCTTTCTTTACTATAGCTATAACGATCTTCTTCAGGTAAGAACATAGTCACACCTAAAGCTCGACCTCGAGGGATTATTGATACTTTATAAACAGGATCATGCGAGGGGACTTTTAACCCAACAATCGCGTGACCGGCTTCATGGTATGCAGTGAGTTTTTTCTCATCTTCATTCATCACCATTGAACGGCGCTCTGCACCCATCATAATTTTATCTTTGGCTTTTTCAAATTCGCTCATTTCTACTAAACGTTTATTAAAACGCGCAGCAAACAATGCAGCTTCGTTAATAAGATTTGCGAGATCCGCACCTGAAAAACCCGGCGTTCCACGCGCAATAACTTTAACATCAACATCATCACCAATCGGCACTTTACGCATATGTACTTTTAAGATTTGTTCACGACCCAACATGTCAGGTAATGGCACAACCACCTGTCGGTCAAAACGACCAGGACGAAGTAATGCAGGATCTAATACATCTGGACGGTTAGTTGCCGCAATAACGATTACACCTTCATTGCCCTCAAACCCATCCATTTCAACCAGTAATTGATTTAAGGTTTGTTCACGCTCATCATGACCACCACCTAAACCAGCACCACGATGGCGACCTACTGCATCAATTTCATCAATAAAGATAATACACGGCGCATTCTTTTTCGCTTGCTCAAACATATCGCGGACACGGGAGGCACCTACACCAACAAACATTTCAACAAAATCAGAACCTGAAATTGTGAAGAAAGGCACTTTTGCTTCACCCGCAATGGCTTTAGCTAATAACGTTTTACCGGTACCCGGTGAACCAACCATTAAAATGCCCTGAGGAATTTTTCCGCCTAGTTTTTGGAATTTGCCGGGATCCTGTAAAAATTCAACCAACTCAGCAACTTCTTCTTTTGCTTCATCAACACCTGCGACATCATTAAAATTGATTTTAATTTGATCTTCGCTTAACAAGCGTGCCTTACTTTTACCAAAAGACATCGCGCCGCCTTTACCGCCACCTTGCATCTGGCGCATAAAATAAAGCCATATACCGATAATGATTAAAAACGGGAATGAGGATATAAAGATTTGCATCCAAATAGATTGCTCTAATGGCTTTGCTTTAATAACAACACCACTTTTCAGCAAATCACCGATCATGGCTTTATTATCTGTTTCAGGACTGTAGGTACTGAATTTTGAGCCGCCTTGCAATGTCCCGTTAATAACACGTCCGGTTAACATGACTTCTGTTACTTGACTTGAATTGATACTTTTAATGAATTCAGAATAGCTGATTTCTTGAACCTTGTTATTTTGTGTCAGGTTACTGAAAACCGACATTAAAATAACTGCAACAACTATCCATAAAATGATGTTTTTAACTAAATCGTTCAATTTATCCCTACCTTAAATCGTGCCTGTAAAATTCAAACTTTGTTAATACTACTGCTTCTTAAACTGCTTCGCCATCAAATAAACTTCTGACGAACGTGCTCTCGAAGCTTTAGGTTTACGCACTACAATCTTAGCAAAATGCTGGCGTAATTCCTTCTTATATTCATCTATTCCTTCACCTATAAAGACCTTGGTCAAAAAAGTACCACCTGGCTTAAGGACACTGACTGCGAATTCCAACGCAAGTTCGGCCAGATACATCATTTTTGGCTGATCTACGGCTTTCATTCCACTTATATTGGGGGCCATATCCGAGATTACAAGGTCTACCCACTTACCATCCAGTGCTTCCATTAACTCATCATAAACTGCTTGATCAGTGAAATCTCCTTCAATAAAAGTGATATCTGGTACAGCATCCATCGGTAGAATATCTAGCGCAAAAAGGCGGCCAGAATCGCCCACTCTCTTGCTTAAAAGCTCACTCCAGCCGCCAGGAGCAGCCCCTAAATCCACGACTGCCATACCCTTTTTTAACAGGCGATCTTTATCGTCCATTTCTATTAGTTTATAAACAGCACGCGAGCGATAACCCTCTTTTTGAGCCCGTTTAACGAACTCATCACTAAAGTGCTCTGTTAACCATTTATTGCTTGTTTTGGATCTGGGCATGTTTACTATACTTTCTCAAAAAATTACTTAAAACTATCTGTCATTGCGAGAAGAGCAAAGCGACGCGTGGCAATCCCATGAAAAGTGCGATTCGCCATGAGATTGCCACAGTCACGTTGTTCCTCGGTAACTGCTCCTTGCTTTACTCTACCTCCTGCGTCCATGCAGTCGTTCGCAATGACGGCAGGTAGTGCTAATTATACGTGATTTATCAGTTCTGACACGTTAGAATGTGCGCCCTTCGGCTCCCCCAATACTGGCATCATATACTAGGGCTCTATCACATGGATATTACAGACAAACAAATCATCTTTTTGCGTAAAAGTTGCCACCATATTAAACCCATTGTGACCGTAGGTAATGCGGGTTTAACAGAGAATGTGATGTCAGAAATTGAGCTAGCATTAAATCATCATGAATTAGTTAAAATGAAACTTAATGGTGACAGTAATGAGCGTAAAATAATGGTAGCAAAAATTGTTGCTGAGACAGGCGCTGTAGTAGTACAAACAATCGGCCATACTGCCAGTTTTTATCGTGAAGCTGACAAACCTGTGATTAAATTACCTAAGATTTAACTGTCGGTCGTCGGCCTTCAGGCTAACGCTAATATTAAAACATCTATTTATTTGGCTTGTTAATAACTGGATTTCTTGTGTTAATTTGCCGCTGCGTCGGCCTGAAGGCCGACCTACATTTTTCGTTCTAATCCTGATACCACCAGCGCTAAACCGGCAAGACTATTCATTAGAAATAGTACTGACGCAATACCGTGCAAGCGCCCAAACAGAGATCTGTTTTCCTCAGATAACCCTAAGCCTGCTACTTTTAATTCTAACATCATCGGTTGCAATACAAATTGACCAATAATGATAACCAGCAACATGACAAACAAAACCCACAATTGCCAATGTCGTGAACTAAAACCCTGCTTAACTAAAATATTAATCATTAAAGCAACAGTAGAAAAAATACCGATATAACTCATAACCGTAAAGAGTTGTCCGGCAACATTTCCTGCAACGGGTTTTTCTAGCATTTGAAATAAAACAGGAACAACAATATAACCAATGGCCCACATGCCACCGACCCATATTGTTAAAAGAATTTTTTCGCTGATTTGATACATACTGTTTATTTTATAAAAGCTTTTCAACGCAAAGACGCAGAGGACGCCAAGGTTCGCAAAGAAACCATTTACTTCTAACTAAATAGTTTTATGTATTTAAATTAGCGTTGGCTTGATGCCCTCCGTATCATTTTTGGTGTGGGGCACTACGAGACCAACCTAAAAAACTCTGCGTCCTTTGCGGTTCTTTGCGCCCTTTGCGTTAAAATCTTTTGAATTTGACTTTTTATTTATACGACACCGCTGTGATTTCGTATTCACGATCACCACCCGGTGCATTTACAACAACTTCATCATCAACTGTTTTACCGATTAATGCGCGAGCAATAGGTGATGTAACTGAAATTAAATTTTGTTTGATGTCGGCTTCAAGTTCACCAACTATTTTGTAGATCACATCTTTGTCTTCACCGATATCGAACAATTCAACGGTTGCACCAAAAACAATTTTATTGCCGACACGTTGACCTATTTCAATAACATCAATAATTTCTGCATTTGATAACGCTGCATCGATTTCTTTAATACGGCCTTCTGCAAAACTCTGTTGTTCACGTGCTGCATGATATTCCGCATTTTCTTTTAAATCGCCATGTTCACGTGCTGTTGCAATTGCTTCAACAATACGAGGACGAACAACTGTTTTTAATTCTTTTAACTCAGCGCGTAATACTTCTGCGCCTGTTGATGTCATTGGTGGTCGACTCATTACCATTCTCCTAATGTAAATCTTGTAAGCGAGTCACTTCGCTTAAGTCTTTATGTTGTAAGGCCATACAAAGTGCTTCGCCACCTGCAAGCGTGGTGGTGTAAGTCACCTTGAACTGTAACGCATTACTACGAATAGTTGCAGAATCCTCAATTGCTTGACTGCCTTCAGTTGTATTAACGATTAAATTAATTTCTTCATTTTTAATCATATCAACAATGTGTGGGCGACCTTCTAATACTTTATTCACTAACTGTACTTTAATGCCTGCCGATTCAATGACTTTAGCTGTGCCACTGGTTGCAACGAGTTCAAAACCCAATTCTTTTAAATATTTTGCTATATTAACAATGCCTGCTTTATCACCTTCTTTAACACTTAAGAAAGCCTTGCCACTTTCAGGAAGGACGACACTTGCACCTAATTGAGATTTTGCAAATGCCTCTGCGAATGTTTTACCCACGCCCATCACTTCACCGGTTGATTTCATTTCTGGCCCTAAAGCAGGATCAACACCGGGGAATTTATTAAACGGGAATACCGCTTCTTTTACTGAATAGAAATCAGGTACGATTTCTTCTAATGCATTTTGTACTTTTAATGTTTGTCCTACCATGCAACGTGCTGCAACTTTAGCAAGTGGGCGACCAGTTGCTTTAGAAACAAATGGAACCGTACGTGAAGCACGCGGGTTCACTTCTAAGACGTAAACTTTTTCGCCTTGAATCGCAAACTGAGTATTCATTAAACCGACTACGTTTAATGCTTTTGCCATTTTACGAA
>JAGLTQ010000103.1 GCA_023135195.1 Gammaproteobacteria bacterium
TAATAATTTCTTTAACAGTCTGCCAGCGAATCGGTTCGATGTAGGTTGCATCCGCCATTTCTGGATCAGTCATAATCGTCGCAGGATTTGAGTTTACCAAGATGACTCGGTAACCTTCTTCTTTCAACGCTTTACATGCTTGTGCGCCGGAGTAATCAAACTCACATGCTTGACCAATAACGATTGGGCCTGCGCCAAGGATTAAGATACTTTTAATGTCTGTTCTTTTAGCCATAATTCTCTTCTAAAATTTTATTGGCCACGAAGGGCACAAAGAACACCAAGAAAAACATTTTAAAAATTTAACCACTGGGGACACGGGGAACACTGGGAATTAATGATTTTTACCCAGTGCCCCCCCGTGTTCCCCGTGGTTTATTGATTGTTTTTATCTTGGTGTTCTTCGTGTCCTTGGTGGCTATCCTTTTTTCTGTTCTATTAAATCTATAAAGTGATCAAACAATGGCGCGACATCATGCGGGCCAGGACTTGCTTCTGGATGACCCTGGAAACTAAATGCCGGTACATCGGTACGATGTACACCTTGCAAACTTTTGTCAAACAGTGAGCGGTGCGTTGCAACCAGGTTATCAGGTAAAGAATCTTCATCAACAGCAAAGCCGTGATTTTGACTGGTGATCATCACTTGTTTGCCTTCAATGTCTTGCACAGGATGGTTCGCACCATGATGACCAAATTTCATTTTCATGGTTTTTGCGCCACTCGCAAGTGCGAGTAATTGGTGACCTAAACAAATACCAAAGGTTGGAATCTTGGTTGCTACAATTTCTTGAATCGCTTTAATTGCGTAGTCACATGGCTCTGGATCACCGGGACCATTCGAAAGGAAGATACCGTCTGGTTTCATTGCTAAAACATCTGCCGCAGACGTTTGTGCCGGCACAACGGTTAAGCGACAACAACGATCAACGAGCATTCTTAAAATATTACTTTTCACACCAAAGTCATAAGCAACGACGTGGTGTTTAAAATCAAGCTGTGAGAAATCTTTTGCTTCTGGCAAACCGTTGTTTAACGTCCAGCTACCTTGCTTCCATTCATACTGAGAATCTGTAGTGACTTCTTTGGCTAAATCCATTCCTTTAAGACCAGCAAATGCTTTTGCTTCTTTAATGGCTGCGGCTTCATCAATATTGTCTCCAGCGACAATACAACCTGATTGCGCCCCCTTTTCACGTAAAATTCGTGTCAGTTTACGCGTATCAATGTCAGCAATTGCCACGACTTTATTGCTTTGTAAATAATCATCCAGAGAAACTTCATTTCTCCAGCTACTTGCGATTAAAGGTAGGTCACGAATCACAAGACCAGCCGCATGAACGGCGGTGGATTCCGCATCGTCAGCATTAGTGCCAACATTACCAATATGGGGATAAGTCAAAGTCACGATTTGACGAGAATAAGATGGATCAGTCAGGATTTCCTGATACCCGGTCATAGCGGTGTTAAAAACCACTTCACCAACGGTTTCTCCTTCAATACCAATGGATTCACCGTGAAAGACGGTACCGTCTTCGAGTGCAAGTAGGGCCGGTTTTCTCAAGTAAACCTCCATAAGACAGACGTGTAAAAAAGCGGGAGGCGCTTAATAACGCTCCCGCTAGGAATTAGGGTGGTCAGAGATGTGTTTCAGACCGAGAGGATTATACCCAACGGCATTGGAAAATTCTAGAGAGATTGGCCACGAAGAACACAAAGAAAGATAAAGATTTAACCACTGGGGACACAGGGAGCACGGGGAAAGGGAAGTATTATTCAGGATTTCCCTGTGTCCCCCGTGTACCCCGTGGTTTATTGACTTATCTTTTCCTGGTTTTCTTCGTGGCTAATCATTTTTCAAATCAAGCACATCCATCATGTCAAACTCGCCCTTTCCCTGCTGCATAATCCAGCCTGCTGCTCGGACAGCACCACTGGCAAAGGTCATACGGCTTGAGGCTTTGTGGGTAATTTCAACCCGCTCACCAATATCAGCAAACATCACCGTATGTTCACCCACAATATCGCCAGCGCGAATGGTTTCAAAGCCAATCGTTTTACGATCTCGTTCACCACTGATGCCTTCTCTGCCATAAACGGCACATTCTTTTAAATTACGTCCTAGTGCATTGGCCACAACTTCGCCCATACGAAGAGCGGTACCGGAAGGCGCATCGACTTTATGACGATGATGAGCTTCAATAATTTCGATATCTACATCATCACCCATTACTCGGGCAGCAATATCTAATAATTTAAGGGTGAGGTTCACACCCACACTCATATTCGGCGCAAAAATAACACCAATGTCATTACCAGCATCAGTAATTTGTTTTTTGCCTGCATCATCAAAGCCCGTGGTACCAATGACGATACGCTTACCCGCTTCACGGCAGATCTTAAGGTTGGCTAATGTCGCGTCAGGACGAGTGAAATCAATTAATACATCGAAATCAGCGGTTGCTACTTTCAGATCATCTGTAATGGAAACACCTAATTTTCCGACACCAGCTAACTCACCGGCATCGACTCCGAGCATTGAACTACCTGTGCGAGCTAATGCTGCACCCAATTCAAAGCCTTCAGCTTCTGTTACCGCTTGAATGAGTACACGCCCCATTCGGCCAGATGCACCAGTTATTGCGATTTTAGTCATTGTGACCTCAATAAATTAAATAATGTAGTATAAATAATGAAATCTGAGAGCGTCGCATGGATAACGAGAGGTTAGAGAACAAGGAAAAAGCTGACGAAAAAACGGAGTTCACACGTAGTGAATGAGCATTTTGAGTTGGCTTTTAACGCAGCAATCTGACCTCTCGTTATTCGTGGGATGTTCTCAATCTATTTTTTTAAAAATATTCTTCCAGGACTTTTTTTCTTTTTCTTTCTCTTCTTCTAACTTTACTAAACGTTCAGCCTCTTCAAGTTCTAGCTTACGCTTTTCCAGATCTGCCTGAATATTTTTACGAATTTTTTCTTTATTTTGCTCATCTATATCCAATTTAAGAAAATTTGCATTCTCATGTAAAATATATTTCCCCAGGCCATCAATAAACTCGTCTGTAATATGGCGTTCTTTAAAGACATGTTTACTATGCCCTGCCTTTTCAAAATTACTGATTAACAAATTAATAGATGAATTTTCAATATCAGCCTGAAAAATTATATTTACTTTAACAGGCCCTTTAATTTTAAATTTAGCACTTATCAAATCATAGTTATTATCTTTATTATCATACCGATTAAAGTCTATTCGATAACTATGTAAGACATCTGTATAACTCAATATACGTTCACTATTTTCCAATTCAAAAACTAAAGGTTCTTTTAACTTACAAGTAAAACTGAGATTCATATCTTTAACTGCAGTAGTACTATCAATAGTGACTTTATATTCTGATTGTTCAAATTCACAATGGGAGCCATCAGGCGCAATAGGATATGAAACCTGAATAACTTTATTTAGATAATTGAGGTGTTCAATAAACTCATTCAAAAATGTGTACAATTTCAACATTTTTGGATGTATGTCTTTTTCATAGTGCTTAAGCAGAGCCGCTTGACGTTGTCTTTCCCTGTCTTCATCTGCTTTTAGATTTTCAGACTGATTTTTTAGATCATCCAGAATGCCCATATTTCAATATTCCATATATTTTATTGTAATAATTATCTTTTCAGTCAATGTAATTTAATACAATAATATGATGTTGTCATATTTTTAAATAACAAGACATTCTCACAGCTTATAGTTTTTGTTCCTGCAAGGCAGAAAAAATTAAAAAAACGGAGTTGGGAATAAGCCAATGAGTATTTTTTAATTGTTTTCTAACGCCGCAGGAGCGGAAAATATAAGTTGTGAGGATGTCTTATGATTTCATGTCTTCGAAGAATTTCTTAACCCCACTCAACCAACTCGAAGCCTTCGGACTATGATTTTTTTTGTCTTCTTTTAATGATGTATCAAATTGTTCCAATAATGCTTTTTGTTCTTTGGTTAGATTAACCGGCGTTTCAATCGTAACCCGACACATTAAATCACCGGTACTACTCGCACGAACTGATTTCACACCTTTACCACGTAAGCGGAACATTTTGCCAGTTTGTGTTTCTGCAGGAATTTTTAGTTTCACACGTCCATTTAATGTAGGAACTTCTAATTCTCCGCCTAAACTGGCCGCAGCAATACCAATTGGTACATCACAATACAAATCACTGCCATCACGTTGGAAAATTTTATGCTCACGAACAGAAATCTGAACATACAAATCACCGGATGGACCACCATTCTCACCCGCTTCACCTTCACCAGAAAGACGAATACGATCACCGTTATCCACGCCAGCAGGAACTTTTACAGCTAGTGTTTTATTTTTCTGAAGACGTCCCTGACCTTTACATTTACCACAAGGATCGGCAATCATTTTGCCGGTACCATGACAGCGAGGGCATGTTTGTTGTAAAGAAAAGAAACCCTGCTGCATGCGAACCTGCCCCTGACCACCACAGGTTGAACACGTTGTAGGCTTTGTACCTTTTTTAGCACCACTGCCATCACATTCATCACAACCTACATAAGTAGGAACACGAATATTGACGGAAGAACCACGAACAGCCTCTTCCAAATCTAATTCGAGGTTGTAACGTAAATCGGCACCACGATAAACACGTTGGCCACCATGACCACCGCCGCCACCACCAAAGATATCACCGAACACATCACCAAAGACATCACTAAAACTTCCAGCGCCAGCACCCGCTCCACCCATGCCCGCAGACTGTTCCACACCAGCATGACCAAACTGATCATACGCAGCACGTTTTTGTGAATCACTTAATATGTCGTAAGCTTCTTTGCCTTCTTTAAACTTTTCTTCTGCCGCATCTTGATTATCCTGATTACGATCTGGATGGTGCTTCATTGCCAGGCGTTTAAATGCCTTTTTAATTTCAGCTTCACTGGCATTTTTTTGAACAGCTAAAATTTCATAATAATCGCGTTTTGACATATTTTTTGCTTCTTAATTAATTGTTGTATTGTTTAATTGGGGTCAGATACAGATTTAATCGATGATTAAATTCGTATCTGACCCCAATTAAACTGCCTAAATTAAAACCACAAAAGGCTGCATAAAAATATGCAGCCATTTGCTAGATAATAAGTCCGTTAGAACTTATTTTTTACTGTCGTCAACTTCTTCAAACTCAGCATCAACAACATCATCGTCTGCTTTTGCTTGTTCACCTTCAGCGGCACCTTCAGGAGCGGCACCACCTTCGGCACCTTTTTCAGCATACAAACGCTCAGCCATTTTACCTGAAGCATCTGATAAATCTTTCGTTTTCGCTTCGATAGCTTCTTTATCATCACCTTTAAGAACCTCTTCTAAGCTCTTAATTGCGGCTTCGATACTGTCTTTTTCACCATCTTCCAGCTTGTCATCACCCAACTCTTCCATAGATTTTTTAGTTGCATGAATCAACTGCTCAGCTGTATTACGTACAGTGACCAATTCCTGGAATAAACGATCTTCATCAGCATGCGCTTCTGCATCAGCAACCATTTTTTCAACTTCTTCATCAGATAAACCAGAAGATGCTTTAATGACGATAGATTGTTCTTTACCTGTACCTTTATCTTTCGCAGACACATTCAAAATACCGTTTGCATCAATATCAAATGTTACTTCGATTTGTGGCACACCACGTGGAGCTGGTGGAATATCTTGTAAGTCGAAACGACCTAATGATTTATTACCATCGGCACGTTCACGTTCACCTTGAACAACATGTACTGTTACTGCTGACTGGTTATCGTCAGCCGTTGAGAACGTTTGGTTCGCTTTAGTCGGGATAGTGGTATTTTTATCGATGAGCTTAGTCATGATACCGCCCATTGTTTCAATACCTAAAGATAATGGTGTTACGTCAAGTAACAATACATCTTTAACATCACCACCTAAAACACCACCTTGAATCGCTGCACCCATGGCAACGGCTTCATCCGGGTTAACGTCTTTACGTGCTTCCTTACCGAAGAAGTTTTTCACTTCTTCCTGCACTTTAGGCATACGACTTTGGCCGCCCACTAGAATAACATCATCAATTTCAGATGCAGATAAACCCGCATCTTTTAATGCTTGCTTACAAGGGTCAATTGTACGAACAATTAAATCATCAACTAAAGACTCTAATTTAGCACGCGTAATCTTAATGTTTAAATGTTTTGGACCTGATGCATCAGCAGTGATATACGGTAAGTTAATATCCGTTTGCTGGGTAGAAGATAATTCAATCTTTGCTTTTTCAGCACCTTCTTTTAAACGTTGTAATGCAAGTGGGTCGTTACGTAAGTCAAAACCCTGCTCTTTCTTGAATTCTTCAACCAGATAATCAATCAAGCGCATATCAAAATCTTCACCACCTAAGAAAGTATCACCATTGGTTGATAGCACTTCAATCTGATGGTCGCCATCAATTTCAGCAATCTCGATAATAGATACGTCAAACGTACCGCCACCTAAATCGTAAACAGCGATAGTGCGATCACCTTCTTTTTTGTCCATGCCGAAAGCAAGTGCAGCAGCCGTTGGCTCATTGATGATACGTTTAACTTCTAAGCCTGCAATTTTACCGGCATCTTTCGTTGCCTGACGTTGTGAGTCATTGAAATAAGCAGGGACGGTAATAACAGCCTCTGTTACTTCTTCACCTAAATAATCTTCAGCTGTTTTCTTCATCTTCTGAAGAATACGTGCAGAAACTTCTGGAGAAGCCATTTTCTTACCTTCAGCTTCTACCCAAGCATCACCGTTGTCTGCCTTAACAATTTTATAAGGCACCATATCGATATCTTTTTGTACTTCTTTGTCTTCAAAACGACGACCGATTAAACGTTTAACCGCATAAATCGTATTTGTTGGATTTGTTACTGCCTGACGTTTAGCAGGTTGACCTACCAACACTTCATCATTCGCAAAAGCAACAACTGATGGAGTTGTACGATCACCTTCGCTATTCTCAATTACTTTAACATTGCCATTATCCATGACTGATACGCATGAATTGGTCGTACCCAAATCGATTCCGATAATCTTACCCATATCTGCTGCTCCGCTTAATATATTTTTTAAATTTGAAAACTTATATTTTTCAAAAACTTAATTTACTTAACTGTGTATTTAATAGGGTCATTTACTCAGGCTTCAAGCCCGTTCAGTAATTTTTCCTATTCTTTTTCGTCTGAATCAGATCCTGCACCACTATTTGCAGATGAAACAACAACCATTGCAGGACGAACTAAACGTTCATTCAATAAATAACCTTTTTGCATCACATTAATAATCATATTTGGTTCATGTTCTGCTGAATCAATCATCGTCATCGCTTGATGATGGTCAGGATTAAAAGCTTCACCATGAGGATGTACACTTTTGATGCCAAATTTTTCAATCGCGGTTTCAAACATCTTCAGAGTCATTTCAGTTCCTTCACGCAACTTACTAACATCTGTATTCTCATCCATGGCTGCCGCAACACCCATTTCCATGCTATCGATTACAGGGAGTAATTCCTGAGCAAATTTTTCTAAGGCATACTTATGTGCATTCGCCAGTTCACGTTCAGAGCGACGACGGATATTTTCCATCTCAGCTCGAGTACGCACGAGTTGATCCCAATTATCATCTGCTTTTGCCTGGGCTTCTGCTAATTGAGTTTCAAGTGTGACTTCTTCTGATTCAGATGTTTCTGACTCTGCTGATTCCACGGCTTCATCAATTTCAGTCTCAACGTCTTGATTTTGTTCTGTTTCGCTCATTCCTAACTCCGAAAAAATATTGGTTTTCAAGGCCTTTACACAGATAACGAGAAATCAGAGAACAAGGCAAAAGCCGCCGAAAAAGCGCAGTTTACAAATAGGCCGTTCTCGCACATCCGTGTGCTTCACGCCACCTGAACATCCTTGTTCATTGTAAATGAGCATTTTGAGAAGGCTTTTCGTAGTGCCCCACATTAAATATTAATGGAGGGTAAACGCAGCTATATGTTTTCTCGTTATTTGTGTAAAGGTCTTAGCGTATATGGGGATACTTACTCTGAACTCAAGAGAGAACCTAATAATTTTGCGGTCACATCTACCAGTGGGATAACCTTGTCATAGGCCATGCGAGTGGGACCAATAACACCTAATACACCAACAACCTCCTCGCTCACCTTATAAGGCGCGGTGATCACCGAACATCCATCGAAGGCGGAATAACCCGATTCCTCACCTATAAATACCTGCATGCCTTCAGCCTGAATTGATTTATCCAAAACATGTAAAACATCACGTTTAGCATTGAATGCATCAAATAACTGGCGTAATTTCTCCATATTGGCCATTTCAGCGTAATCCATTAAATTGGTTTGTCCGGCCATGACAAAGTCATCATCATTTTGATCAGCCACCACATTATCTGTCATCTGAATGGCCATTTTCATAATATGCTGCATATCATCTCTTTCCTGCTTCATGCTATCCAATACGGATTGGCGGATAAGAGACAAGTCTTTGCCTATAAATTCCTGGTTGAGGTAATTGGCAGTCTGTGTCAGTTCAGATTCTGTAAAAGCACGCTCAGTGTGAATAACTCGATTCTGAACCTCCTGTTCGTTGACGACCAAAATCACCAAAATTCGATTTGAGGTTAACTGTAAAAACTCAATATGGCGTAAAATCACGGCTTCTCGACGTGGAATAGTCACTACTCCCGCCATCTTCGTCATACCGGATAACATTGAAGAGGCTTTTGTAATCAACGCCTCCTGGGAGTCATCTATTCCAAGTTCAATACGTAGCTTATCCACCGCTGGTCCACGCAGTGGCTTAACAGTCACTAAATTATCAACGAATAAACGGTAACCCTGGGCTGTTGGAATACGCCCCGCTGAGGTGTGAGGTGAAATAATGAGCCCTAGATCTTCCAGATCAGCCATAACATTACGAACGGTGGCCGGACTTAAATTAATCTGCTCGTCATTCGATAAGGATTTGGAAGCAACCGGCTGACCATCACCAATATATTGCTCCACCAACACTTTAAATAATTGCTGAGAACGTTCGTTCAAATTGTTTAAGGTAAAGTCTGTTGACACGGCTTGTTCCATGAATTATCTGGCAAGAAAGTAAAATGGCACTCTTATGCTTCGAGTGCTAATCAAATTAGCCGATTTCCCGCTCTGAGGTCAAGCTTTAGAAAAGTGAGATCAGGATTCGCCTATTTAGGTCAACATGTGCTAATTTACCGTTACTGAACTTTAAAAAACCGCGCCAATTCAAGATACGTTTCACATCCAGATAATTGAAAATAAAATAAAGTAGATTCATGACAGACCGAAAAAACAGCTTCAATACCATCGGCCTTATTGGCAAATTTGCAGACAATACTGTTGGCTCAACGATATTGGCTCTTTCACGTATATTAAAGGAACGCGATTGCACGGTTTACCTTGAACGTGAAACATCCCGAAACATGGGTGAACACGATCTTGAGATTATCACCCGCCATGAAATTGGTAATCGCTGTGATCTTGCGGTAACTGTCGGTGGTGACGGTACCTTACTCGATGCTGCTCGTGGATTAGTGGATTTTGAAGTTCCACTGCTCGGTATTAATCTTGGTCGCCTGGGCTTTCTGGTTGATATTTCCCCAAACGAAATGTCAGAACGCATTAATGAAATTCTTGATGGTGAATTTGAAGAAGAACATCGTATTCTACTAAACACGGTCATTGAACACGGTGACAATCCTAACAGTGAAAGTGATGCATTTAACGATGTAGTTGTTCACAAGTGGGAAGTGGCACGAATGATCGAAACTGAAACCTATATTAACGGCAAGTTTCTTAATAGCATGCGTTCAGATGGTTTAATCGTTTCAACACCAACAGGTTCAACGGCCTATGCCCTTTCCGGTGGTGGTCCAATTCTGGAACCCGACATGGATGCCATGGTGCTTGTGCCTATTTGTCCACACACAATGAGTTACAGGCCGATTGTTATCGCGGGAGATAGTGTGATTGAGATTATTGTTAAAGAAAACCAGAATTCTCATGCACAAGTCACCTGCGATGGCCAGATTAACTTGGGAGTCGTTTCAGGTGATAAAATTACGATTAAGAAAAAAGAAAAAGTGGTGAAGCTGATTCACCCAAGGCAACACAACCATTATGAAATTTTACGGGCGAAACTCCATTGGGGCGAACACTTCTAAAAAACATACATTAGCCACAAAGGACACGAAGAACACCAAGAAAAATATTTAATTCAAAAGATTCAAACACGGGGAACACCGAGTTTATTGTTTAATGTAGGTTGGGTTAAGGAGCCATGCGACGAACCCAACAAAATTAATTTGTTGGTTCCGCTACGCTTGAACCAACCTACATAGTTTTGTATTAGAAATTTTCCGTGTAATACTGGGGATAATTATATATGTTTTCCCCGTGTCCCCAGTGGTTATTTGTTTTTCTTCGTGTCCTTTGTGGCTATATCTTATCTTCACCCCAAGAGTACTTCCTCGCATTATAAAAAAATAATGCTCAGGGCGCGCAATGACCTGATAAATGATTATAATAACTAACCTATGCTAACTCACATTCACATTTGGAACTTTGCTATTGTCGAGGCACTCGACATTGAACTTGAATCTGGACTTTCGGTTTTAACCGGTGAGACTGGGGCAGGTAAATCAATATTACTTGATGCTCTGGGTTTGGCTTTAGGAGATCGTGCAGATAATACTGTTATTCGTCATGGTGAAAGTCGCGCTGAAATCAGTGTTACTTTTGATACAAGTAATTCAAAAAATGCAGAAGCATGGTTAAAAGAGCACGAACTCGACAGCGAACATGAATGCATAATTCGTCGTACGGTTAATGAGAAAGGCCCTTCCAAAGCCTTCATTAACGGTAAACCAGCAACAGTACAACAATTACGTGAACTGGCTGAAATGCTGGTCGATTTACATGGCCAGCATGAACATCAATCTTTAATGAAGGCAGATGTTCAACAACAGTTACTCGATGACTATGCCGCTCACCCTGGACTGGTGAATAAAGTCAGCTCGTCTTTTAAAGAGTGGAACAAACTCAATACAGAATTTAAGAAATTAAACTCCGCAAAAAATGAACAAGATCACCGTCTTGATTTATTACGCTATCAAGTCAACGAACTTGAATCACTTAACATTCAAATAGGTGAATCTAAAAAGCTGGACGTTGAATATAAACGTTTATCAAATGCCAGCCAGCTATTACAAACAACTGAGCAAACGCTTCATGCGTTGGAAGAAAGTGATAAAGGTTCAATATCACAACAGTTAAGCCACTTTACTTCCGAGTTACAGCAATTGGGAAAGACAGACAGCAAATTAAATGATATTGCGAGCTTACTTGATAACGCCACCATTCAAATTGCTGAAGCAACAAGTGAGTTGCACATATATGTTGATAACCTTGAGATGGATCCGCAACGTTTAAGTTATCTCGATGAACGTATTGGCATCATTCATGACCTTGCACGCAAACATCAAATTGAGCCCGACAAGCTACCCGCATTATTTGAACGTATACAAAAAGAATTAGACTCTATTGAAAATGCCGATGGCCATTTAGAGCAACTGCAAAAAGATATTATCATCACTGCTGATGCCTACAAACGAGTAGCAAACAAATTAAGCAAAAGCAGAATAAACGCAGCAAAAATTTTATCCACCAAAGTCAGTGAAAACATGCAAGAACTGGGTATGGAAGGCGGAGCATTTGAAATTGTATTGAATACGCATGATGCTGAATCATTCCACGCTAATGGTAATGAACAAATAGAGTTTCTGGTTAGTGCAAATCCAGGCTCACCTGCAAAATCATTAAGCAAGGTTGCTTCGGGTGGTGAAATATCTCGCATTAGTTTAGCAATTCAGGTTATCGCCGCCGAATCAACCCGAATCCCAACACTTATTTTTGATGAGGTAGATGTTGGTATTGGCGGGCGTGTCGCAGAAATTGTAGGACTTAAACTTAAACAACTTGCAATCCATCGCCAGGTTATTTGTGTAACCCACTTAGCTCAAGTCGCAGCACTCGGCGAACATCATTTACAGGTGAGTAAACAATCTGATTCCTCAACTACAATCAGTCAAATTAATTATCTTGATCAACCACAACGTGTGAAAGAACTGGCACGCATGATGGGCGGAATTGAAATTACTCAGCAAACCTTGTCTCATGCTGAAGAGATGTTGGGGAAAGTTGGAAACAGCTAAGATTTTAGCCAGGAAGGCATGAAGAAAAACAAATAACCACTGGGGGCACGGGGAAATTATTATTAAACGTCTTTCCCTGTGCCCCCCGTGTACCCCGTGGTTTATTTAAAAATTACCCATTCTTCTGGCAGTCGCCACACACACCATATATATAGAGTGAGTGATCGGTCATGGCATAACCTTTCTCTTTAGCAATTTTTTTCTGGCGTTCTTCAATCGTCTCATCAACAAACTCATCGACCTTACCGCATTTCACACAGAGAATATGATCGTGATGCTTGCCCTGTTCCATTTCAAAAACGGATTGCCCACCTTCAAAGTGATGTCGCACCACAAGGCCAGCCGCTTCAAATTGAGTTAACACTCGATAAACGGTTGCTAAACCTACTTCTTCGCCACTTTCCAGAAGTGCTTTATAGACATCTTCCGCACTCATGTGTCGTACTTTGCTGTTTTCCAGAAACTCAAGAATCTTCAATCTTGGTAACGTGGCTTTTAAGCCTGCACGTTTTAATTCATTACTATCCATGATTCCTCGCATATAGAGCAGACAATAGGGTATGATTCGTTTTTTAATCCTCGCATATTGGAACGAAAATGAGAAGAGTTCTCATTCTTATTATTAGTCTGTTTTTTAGTCAATTTCTTGCTAGCTGTGCCTACAGGCCTGACGTTCAGCAAGGGAATACATTTGAAGAGAAACAGCTGTCTCAACTTAAAGTTGGTATGACCCCACAGCAAGTCACATTTATTATGGGGACGGCTTTATTAAAAGATCCCTTCCATAAAAACAGGTTGGATTATATTTACACTTTTGCTAAAGGCCGAGGCAAAGTAGAACGCCGCTTACTTACCTTGTATTTTAAAAATAATCGCTTGTCGAAGATTGATGATAGTCAGGTAAAGAAAGTTATTCTGGATTAGAGAATAAAGCCCCCTCCCTCAGGGAGGGGGTTAAGGGGAGGGAACAAACAACTACACATTATTTTTTCTTTGATTCTTTCTTCTCTGCTCGTTTGCGACGTGATTCTTTTGGATCCGCAATTAACGGCCGATAAATTTCAACACGGTCTTTATCTCGCAATACCTGATCAGCTTTCGTCGCTTTACCAAATATGCCCAGTTTATTTTTCGTTAAATCGATATCAGTAAATTTTTCAAGTATCCCTGAAAGTTTCACGGCCTGTTCAACTGTAGTGCCCTGCTCAACATCCAGTGTAATTAGCACCTGCTCTTCAGGTAAGGCATAAGCAACTTCAATAAAATATGTTTCTTTATTATCCATAAACAACATCCGCACGTTTAATAAAAGCATCAACTAAAGTATTTGCTATTTTGCTAAATACTGGCCCTAGAGTTATCCCAACAATTTTGCTGGAAAATTCAAATTCTAAATTCAATGAAACTTTGCAGGCAGTATCACCTAAAGGTTCAAATAACCAAACACCATCAAGATTTTTAAAAGGCCCATTGACTAAATGCATTTCTATTTTACTAAAAGCTGTGTTCTTGTTCTGAGTGGTAAATTCTTTTTTGAAGCCACTATGAGAAATTAACACACTGGCTTCGACATTATTTTCATCACGAGATATTTCTGTTGCCTTAGCGCACCAGGGTAAAAATTCTGAGTACAATTCTATATCATCAATAAGTTTAAACATTTCTTCAGGTGAATGAGAAACCAAAGCACTTTTACTAATTGTCGTCATAACATTTACTTTAAATCAAAATTTAAATATACCGATGATATTTAGGAAGACCATTAAAACTAAAAATGGACTTACATAGCGTACCATGAACTGCCAAACAGGATACACATGGCGGCTCCGAAATGAAAATTCACGTTCAGTTGAATCCTGATGCATAACCCAACCCGCAAAAACAGCAATGAGTAAACCACCAATTGGCAACATAATACTTGCAGTAAAGAAATCAATCGCAGTAAAGAAATTATATTTTGAGAAAGTTTGGCTTAATTCTATATGCTCAAAACCAACCCAACTAAAGAGTGGCTGAAAAATATCCTGAAGTGTTGTTCCAGAAAAAGAAAATATTGTTCCTATTCCAATAAACCAGACGACTGTTCCCACCCAGACCGTCGCCTTAATTCGACGTAACCCTTTACTTTCTATTAGCCAGGCAACGGAGGGTTCAATCAATGAAATTGCTGAGCTCAAGGCAGCAAAGAAAAGTAATACAAAAAAGAATGTGCCAATTAATGCTCCGTCTGTCATATTACCAAATGCTAAGGGTAAAGTTTCAAAGATTAATCCAGGTCCTGCAGCAGGGTTAAGTCCATTGGCAAAAACTAACGGAAAGATTGCAAGGCCAGCCAATAAAGCAACAAGGGTATCAAGACTAACAATAATTAATGTCATTTTTCCTATTGAGACATGTCGGTTTAAATATGACCCATACATCATGATCGCTCCCATACCTAAACTTAAAGTAAAGAAGGCATGTCCCATAGCAACCATCATTGGTTCCCAGGTAAATATTTTGTCTCCATTTGCATCCATCAAATAATTACCTAGATCGTTTCTGGCATAAAAAAACTTATCTGTATCAGGTGTAAACATAAAATCTATTGCTTGTTCGAACCCTCCTGTCGTTCTGGCATACAAAACTAATATAATAAGTAATACCAAAAGAGCCGGCATTAAAAAGGTAACGGTTTTTTCCAGTCCACCTCTTACCCCTTTTGCAACTGAAAGTACCGTTAAGCTCATGAATATCGTATGCCATGCAAGTAATTTTTCCGGATCTGAAACCAGCGATGTATATATTCCTTTAATTCCATCTGCAGTTTGATGATTAAACATGCCTGAACTTGCGCGAAAGCTGTACGCCATGACTTCGCCAGCAATGACACTATAGTAAGAAAGGATCAAACAGCCTGCGACCATTCCACTCCAACCCAATAAACTCCAGGCAGGATTAGCGCCTGCTTCTTGTGATAATTGAAGCATGGTATTAACCGGACTTTGTTTACCGCGTCTACCTAAACTAATTTCTGCCAGCATAATCGGAAGACCGATTAAACAAATACAAAAAAGATAGGCAAGAATAAATACACCTCCGCCATATTCACCGGTAATGTAAGGGAACTTCCAGATATTTCCCAAGCCGACGGCAGAACCTACCGCAGCGAGTATAAAGGTCAATTGACTTGACCATTCATGCCTCATTCTTACAATCCTTATTTAAATGCCACAACAGTATAAATTATTACTTATATTTTTTTGTAGTATCACTGTTGTTGAACTTCGTTTTATTGAACTTCTCTTTTAGAGTTCTTTCGCTCACTGTACTTCGCGATCTAACTCACCACTTTTTAATTTAGATAAATAAGTGGATAAAGCTTCTCTTACTTTGCCATGTAACATATATAAACCAATGAAATTAGGCAGAGCCATACCCAGTATCAATAGGTCACTAAAATCAAGAATATTACTCGCACTCGTTACTGAACCAACCACAACAAACATAACAAAAATTATGCGATAAGCCATTGTTGAACTTTCACCAAACATGTACGTCCAGCAACGTTCTCCATAATATGACCATGCGATCATTGTACTAAAAGCAAACAAGACAACTGAAATAGATAAAATAATAGGGAACCATGAAATAGCCGAGCCAAAAGCAACGGCTGTTAATGCTGCACCTTCTCTGTTTGCAACAAGTTCAGCTGTTTCAGGACTGTTATAAACACCGGTAATAATAATGACGAGTGCAGTCATGGTACAGATTACGATGGTATCAATGAAAGGTTCCATCAAAGCAACAATGCCCTGACGAACGGGGTATTTTACTTTTGCTGCGGCATGAGCTATTGCCGCAGAACCAATTCCTGCTTCACTCGAAAAAGCAGCTCTTGTGAAACCAACAACTAACACCCCAATAAATCCGCCCATTCCAGCAGTAGGTGTAAAGGCTTCACTAATTATCTTTCCTAAAGCATCGGGAACCAATGATGCGTTACTTAAAATAATCCAAAGACATGCTGATACATATATTACAACCATTGAAGGTACAACAGCCTCAGCTGTGTGAGCAATTCGACGTATGCCACCTATAATAACTACCCCAACTAAGGCTCCCATAATAATTCCATAAATCCATGGTTGCTCTACCAATAATGGAATTTGCTGTTTTACAGCGCTCAAGGACTGACTAACCTGAAATGCATTACCAGCACCCAATGATGCACCAATTGTAAGAATTGCAAATATTATCGCCAAAACTTTTCCTGTTTGAGTCCAGCCTTTTTCAGATAAACCTCGTGATAGATACTCCATCGCCCCACCCATAATATGGCCATCTGAGCGAACTTCACGATACATTTGTGCAAGTGTGGCTTCGGTAAATTTTGAGGTCATTCCTAAAAATCCAGCTAGAATCATCCAAAAGGTTGCTCCAGGTCCACCAATACTAATAGCGATTGCTACGCCAGCAATATTTCCTAGTCCCACTGTTGCTGATAGAGCTGCCGTTAGAGCCTGAAAAGAGGTTACTTCACCTTTAGCAGCTGGAGTTGAGTATTTACCCCGTAAAATATGATATGCATGGCGAAACATGCGCAGGTTGATAAAACTCATTCGTACAGTGAGGAAAACAGCACCAACAACAAGCCAGGCGACTATAAAGGGCATATTAGCTGAGCCGGGCATGACATCATAAAAAAAAACAGCAGCTAAATAACCATTTATAACGCCAAATAAATCATTCAATGTAGATGAGGTTACAGCAGGTTCAGCAGCCATAATTACTGAACTGGATAACACCAGTAACAAGCCCATAACGATGCGTAGCAGGTGAAAATTATATTTATTGTTTTTCACTTTTCTCTTCCCCTTTGGTCATTTTATGACATTCAGTCTTTGCTGATTTACAGTACTTTTCTTCTAACTATACCTTATATTATCAGGCAAGATCTGCGCTGACTAAGACTAAACTGCCAGATTTGTGAATTGTCTGTATAATCTCCAAATATGGGCAAATCTAAAAAAGAGAAGAAATCGAATTCCAATACAATCGTGCTTAATAAAAAAGCACGACATGACTTTATTCTGGAAGACCGATTTGAAGCCGGGCTCATGTTGCAAGGCTGGGAAGTAAAAAGTCTTCGCGCAAAAAAAGTACAAATCAGGGATAGCTACGTATTCATCAAGAATAACGAAGCATGGTTAAGTTCAACCGTCATTGCTCCACTTGAAACAGCATCAACACACATTCATCCTGAACCTTCCCGTGTTCGAAAGCTTTTGTTACACCGTGATGAAATTAATAAAATGATTGGTGCAGTTGATCGCAAAGGATATACATTAATTGCGACCGCAATGTATTGGAAAAATGGTCGAGCTAAATTAGAAATCGCCCTGGCAAAAGGTAAAAAAGAGCACGATAAGCGTGCAAGTGAAAAAGATCGTGACTGGAAGCGTGAGAAAGCACGCATCCTTAAAGCAACATAAAATCTAACTATTTAAATAATGATGAAATATTTCAAGTTCATTAAATATTTTATCAATTTCATCATCTATAGTGACACTCTCACCTTTTTGCAAGAGCATTTCAAACTCTTGACACATGGAAAACAACTTCTTTGCACCCATCGTACCGCTACTGCCTTTTAAACTATGTATTTCCTGAATGAGTTTTTCAGTATCATTTTTATTATTTATAATGGCATCTTTCAAACTCTTACTTCTTTTAATATACGTATTAACAAGTTCAGTATAAGCATTGCCCATCATCTTTTTCAGCTCTTCAATCTTGGCAACATCAATATTGGACCTATCATTAGATGAAGATGAACTTCTTCGATCAGTTGCAATATCAACCTTAGTCTGAGGTACCCATTTATTTAAAATGTTACGGAGCATCTTGGCTGAAAAAGGTTTAGAAATATAATCATCCATACCTACGTCATAATAAGTTTGTACATCATCAGTTAAAATATTAGCCGTTAATGCGATAATAGGTAGATGATTATTTTCAGATTCGATTTCACGATATTTCTTTGTTGCATCACAACCATTTAACACTGGCATATTAATATCCATTAAAACAATATCAAAATTATTTTTTTGTATTGCATCCAATCCAGCTTGTCCATTTTCTGCGATAGTTATTTTGCAACCTATATTATTTAACATTCCTGTAGCGACCATTTGATTAACTTCATTATCTTCAACAACCAGAACACTTGCATTAAAACTATAATCTGTCGTTCTTCTACGAGGAACCACACTTCCCTTATCTGAAACCTGTTTCATTTTCACATTAAAATAAAAATCACTTCCTTCACCTAATTTTGATTTAACGTGAATATCACCGCCCATCATTTTAATTAACTTTTTACATAATGTTAATCCAAGCCCTGTTCCTCCATAATGCCGCGTCGTATTTACTTCAGCTTGCTCGAAAGAATCAAATATCTTTTCTAACGAAGTTTCTGCAATACCAATACCACTGTCCTTCACGCTGACAAAAAGATCTACGTCATCATCACTAAGGTTATTCAGTGTTAACGCAAGGTGGATTTCACCTGAGTTGGTGAATTTTTTGGCGTTCCCCAATAAATTAATAAGAACTTGTGAAAAACGTGTTTGACCTCCAAGAAGAAAATCTGGAATAGCAGGGTCAACTGAAACACGCAAATTAACATTATTATCTTTTAGTTCTTTTTTAAATAAAGAAACCAAATCATCAATAGTTTCTTGCAGGTTAAACTTTTCTTCCTCAATAACCAACTTGCCTGACTCTACTTTTGATAAATCAAGAATATCATTGATTATAACCAACATAATATTGCCTGAATTTTCAGCAACATTGACGTACTTAAGTTGTTTGTCGTCCAGGTCTGTTTCTTTTAATAACTCCATCATTCCTAACACCCCATTCATCGGTGTTCTTATTTCATGACTCATATTTGCTAAAAATTCAGAACGTGCTTTACTAGATTGCTCTGCACGTAACTTGGCGGCCTCAAGCTCTTGTGTTCTTTCAGATACTTTTTCTTCCAGATTATGTGTCTGATCAGTTAAGCGTTCAACCAACTGAAGGTTATCAATACTAAAAACGGCAATTGATAAAATAAGTTGCAACAAATCAATCGTAACGCCGCCAATCTCTTCGTTATCTTTTGCATTGGCTATAAACATTCCATGAATTCGACGATTCGTTGATAATGCAACGAGTACTTGCTTGTTATTGGAAACAGGCCCACTAAATATTGTAGGATGACTGTGGTTTAATGCCCAGGCAAATGAACCATTTTCAATATGACCTTCCACATCCTGCTCTATAGATTTACTGGCGCTTTCCGGGTGACAATGTGTTTGCTGGAAATCAATTAAATCCTTTATTTCATAAAAAGCAAAGGAATCAAAATAATCCAGTATTTTTAATTTATCCGTTAATAGATTAAGAACATTATCAGCCGAACTGTCTTTTTTTAAAGACAAGAGTTCATTACTAACAGCAACTACTGATGAGATTCCTTCATGCATGAAGTTGTTAATATTATTGAGTATCTCTTTATCTTTATCCGACACTTTTTTACCCCAAAATATATTTAACAGCTTCATTATATTGAACATTTAATTGTTCAATGACAGAACTTAATATCTCAACATCTAAATCTAGCGATTCCCAGGCTTTCTCGTTAAATTCTGGAACGAAATAATCACCACTAGAACCAAACTGAAGAGCATGGGTTATTACATCGGCAGTATGTATAATACCAGGCCCTATAATATCGCCAGATGAAACAGATGGCATGTGGTGGTAATAAACACTTGAAACAATATTTTCAGGCAACTTCCATTTCTTTAACAACAATGCACCTATGTTCGCATGATCAAAACCTAACACTTCCTTTTCAACCTTATACATTAATTCATTTTTTTCTTTACCTTGGTTAATTATTTCAAGCGCATATTTTGGTACTTCAATAAAAATAATCAGCTTTCCAATATCATGCAATAACCCGGCAGTAAAATATTTTTCTATATTTTGTTCATGACGAGAGGCTGCTAAAATACGCGCAGCAGTTGCAACAGAAATACTGTGTCGCCAAAACTGCTCCATGTCTACAACATCCTGGGGGATATCTTTAAACATGGCGACAATAGAGCAACTTAAAATTAGTTCACTCAGTTGCTTATGCCCAATAATGGTGATCGCTTTAGAAATCGTATCTATTTTTGACGGGAAGTTAAATAAAGCGCTGTTTGCTATCATTAAAACTTTGGCCGCTAATGCCGAATCTTCAGAAACAATATTTTCTAAATCTTGATTTGATGTCAGGGGATCTTTAATTGCCTCACTAAATTTCATTGCGACTGCTGGCAGTGCTGCAACCTTAAGTACCTTCGTTACGATACGTTCTGCATCCAATCCCACATTATTCTCCTAACTGCTCAACAAAAAACCGAACTGATTCAATTGACAGCTCCTTAATAAAGGGAATTTCCATATTGTTGTATATAAAACGCGCATTAACCTGACCTTCTATTGTTTGATATATTTCAGGTGAAATTTCAACGGCATTTTCATTTTCAGGTATCTCATCATCTTTGACCTCAACACTGATAACCCCCCAGGCATTTAGTGCTTTAAGGTGCTTCTCATTGAGTTCACAGCCTTCACCCAACAAAAAACGTCCATTTGGATCACTCACATCAGCGGTTAAAGTCATACCAACCTGCAGTTTTTTTACCTTTATTTTTGCCATTATTGTCTCAACCAGTAAATAACATATCATTCCTGTAGTTATCGACTACATTCAATATTTCTTTACTAACTTATTAAATTACCCCTTTAAAAGTACGTTCAATATCCACATAATATAAAACTGACTTAATTGAAATTATTCGTTAATATTGGAGTCAGAAATAGAAGTACCAAGGGGGCGACACGGC
>JAGLTQ010000104.1 GCA_023135195.1 Gammaproteobacteria bacterium
AATATTGTGAATGAAAAGGTTAATAAAATTATAGCTAGTGCTTCATTGTTAATAGGTACACCATCGGTTTTCATATCCCATGGGTCGGGTCTTCTTGTTCCATACCATGAACATTGTTCCTGGCTGGAGTCAAAAATATATGCCAGTAAAAAATCATTTGGATCAATATTATTGTTATGTGTATGATCTGCTAATATTTTTTCTTTATGTAGCATCAAGTGGCGTACAGCAGCATGTATTAATCTTATTTTAAGAATTGATTGGATTCCTTTACCGGATAGCCTGCCGTCTTTAACAGATAAGCCATCTTCAGCCATGACATCTGTCACCATTTGTGCTGTTTCAACTAAACGTCTCGGTGCATCATCAATTAAACGGCGAGTAAAGCCCAGGACTTTTGTATCCGGTTGACAGACATAGGTTGTTGGTAAGCTTGCGCAACCTAAAATCATAATGCCAGAGAATAAATGATCTTGAAAAACATGGCTGCCGAGTTTTAATTTTTCGGTATTAATCCATTCAGGTAATAGCGTAGCTTGTATGAAATATTTTTCTAATGCGTTACGAATAGCTTCACTTTCAGGAAAATATTCCTTGATTGCCTTAATGACTTTGTCATCGTTAGGCATACGGATCATGTTCTCGAGTTTTTTAACTAATTCCTGAATGGATGAACCGTATTGGGAAGCAAATGTCTCAATAACTTCATCTGCGAGCGGATCACCCTGTTGTCGGAAATCATCTAACATTTTATCTGTAAATGGGGAACTCATATCTGCTTCTTCATTGATGAAGGACATATATTTTCCTTTATTATTATATTAAAGATTAAATTATTAATTTTCTCGTGCTTTTTTAATTGCGATTATCCGCTGCTTCGCAAGTTCATCTTTAATTTCCTTGCCTTTTAATCCCTGGGCAACAAGTTTTTTTGCATTCAGACTTTTCGCTGCATTAAAAACCTTTCTATAAATTTCAGGTTGTTCAAAAGAGTTGTTTTCATAACCTGTACGGCCACGAGAGTCTGCTTCACAAGCAAGTAAAAATAATTCAAACCGATCAGGGCGACGAAATGCATCGATCGCTTCGAGTGTTTTTAAAAACGTGCTGTTTTTTAATTCTTTTGCACGATGATAATGTAAATGATATTCCGTCACGATAAGGGCAAGTTCCCGGTAATCATTTGGAATTTTATAGCGATTACATAACGCATTAACTAATGGCACACCTCGTGATTCATGTGCAATGTGTTTTGGCCACTTTGATTTTGCTGTGGTGCCTTTTCCCAGATCATGAACTAGCGCAGCAAAACGAACTTTTGGATTGCTTGATAATTTAGCTGCCTGAGTAAGCACCATCATAGTGTGCACGCCGGTATCAATTTCAGGGTGGTGTTTTTCGGGCTGTGGCACACCCCAAAGTCGATCAATTTCCGGAAATAATATTGTTAGCGCGCCACAATCACGTAATACTTCAAAATATCGAGCGGGAGTGTTTTCTGTTAAAGCTCGTATTGTTTCCTGCCATACACGTTCAGGTACGAGTGAATCTACTTCACCGTTATTGACCATCTCTGCCATGAGTTTTTGTGTTTCATCTGCAATGGTAAAACCCAAATCAGCAAAGCGTGCAGCAAAACGTGCAACACGTAAGATGCGTACCGGATCTTCAACAAAAGCAGGGGAGACATGACGTAAGATTTTCTCTTTTAAATCAGCCTGACCATTGAAGGGATCAATTAAATCACCATTGTCAGATTGAGCAATGGCATTAATAGTCAGGTCGCGACGTATTAAATCTTCTTCAAGCGTGACATCTGCTGCAGCATGAAAACTAAAACCGCTATATCCAGGTGCCGTTTTGCGTTCGGTACGTGCAAGCGCATATTCTTCGTTTGTTTCGGGATGCAAGAAAACAGGAAAATCTTTTCCCACTTGTCGATAATCCTGTTTTAACATTTCTTCGGGGCTCGCACCTACTACCACCCAGTCGCGATCCTTGGTTTCAAGCCCCAATAGTTGATCACGAACACAACCACCAACAAGATAGATTTCCATATTTATTAAGTGTCTTTATTTTTATGAATTATGTTAATTTCAAAGCAAAATTATTTAGCTTATTGTATAGATAATTGCCGATGTGATCACATTTTAGTTGTAAGTCTTTATATGATTCGGAGTTCATGCTCATTTAAGCTATAGTTATTTTATGTATGGCCGACTTATATAAAGCATAAATAATAATATTAAGGAGTAGTGTATGAGTTTTGAAGTGATTAATCCCGCAACGGGCGAGAAAGTCACCGAAATTCCTGGCTGGGATTCTAAACAACTGGAGTCCGCTTTAGCTGCTGTGGCCTCGGCTTCCCCCGCCTGGCGAAATACTCCAATGCCGGAACGCTGTGCCTTGATGCATAAAGCAGCTGAAGTTATACGCGCAAATAAAGAAAAGTATGCCGCTATTATTACCCAGGAAATGGGTAAACTGATCAATGATGCGCGCGCTGAAGTAGAAAAATGTGCATCGGTTTGTGATTTTTATGCCGATAATGGCCCTCAATTTTTAGCAGATGAAGAAATTGAATCCGATGCCGGTAAGAGTTATGTGGCCTACCTTCCTCTTGGAACCGTGCTTGCTGTCATGCCGTGGAATTTTCCCTTGTGGCAGGTCTTTCGTTTTGCCGCTCCCACATTAGTGGCGGGTAACACCGGTGTTTTAAAACATGCATCGAATGTTCCTCAGTGCGCATTACTGATTGAGGATGTCTTTAAGCAGGCAGGTTTTCCGGAAAATGTATTTCGTTCATTGATGATTCGAGCATCACAGGTAAAAGCCGTGATTGAAGATCCACGAGTACATGCGGTGACCTTAACGGGTAGCGAACCAGCGGGTCGACAAGTTGCGGCTACGGCTGGAAATAGTTTAAAAAAATCAGTGTTGGAATTAGGTGGTTCAGATGCCTTTATTGTTCTCGAAGATGCTGACTTAGATCTCACTGTACAAAATGCTTTGGTTTCACGTTTTTTAAATACCGGTCAAAGTTGTATTGCTGCGAAACGTTTTATTATTGTAGATGCCATTGTTGAAGATTTTGTAGCGCGCTTTAAGGCGGCTGTTGAAGCATTGAAAACAGGCGATCCCATGGATGAATCAACCACGTTGGCACCTATGGCGCGTGAAGATTTAAGAGATGAATTACATATTCAGGTAACGGATACGCTTGCTTCAGGTGCGATTGCGGCAACGGGTTGTGAACCAATTGATGGACCGGGTGCTTTTTATAAAGCGTCCATTCTTGATCGTGTTGAACCGGGGATGCGTGCATACCATGAGGAACTTTTTGGGCCTGTAGCGATTGTTATTCATGCTAGAGATGAAGAGGATGCATTACGTATTGCAAATGATTCACCTTATGGTCTGGGTGGCAGTGTCTGGACTCAGGATTCAGCGCGTGGTGAGCGACTTGCTCGCCAGGTAGAAGCAGGCTGTACCTTTGTTAATGGAATGGTGAAAAGTGATGCCCGTCTGCCCTTTGGTGGAATCAAAAACTCGGGTTATGGCCGTGAGCTTTCAAAACATGGTATTCGAGAGTTTACTAACGCAAAAACTATATGGATTAAGTAAGAGATAGCCACTAAGGACACAAAGAACACCAAGAAAATATACAAAACTAAGAAATTAAACGACTGGGGTTACAGGGTTAATAATAATGTATTTTTCCTCTTGTCTTTCTTCGTGTTCTTCGTGGCCAAATTTATTTGAATGCCTGGCTGAAAAATAGCCTTGCCCCCAGGAAATACCCTGCTCGCGTAATACATCTAATGTTTTCTGATCTTCAATATGTTCTGCTATGTTATAAGAACAACATAAACAATAATGATTAAACGTTTATGGCGAGCCCACAAAAATGAATAATAAAACTGAATTAGTCAGACGATTATCATTGCCGTTATTAGTTTTTTACGGTATTGGCACTATTTTAGGTGCTGGAATTTATGTGCTGGTGGGAAAAGTTGCTGGGGAAGCCGGCTTTTATACGCCATTTTCATTTTTACTTGCATCATTATTGGCTGCTTTTTCTGCCTTTTCATATGCTGAGTTAGCCTCACGTTTTCCTCGTAGTGCTGGTGAAGCAATATATATAGAGGAAGGATTTGGAATAAAAAAGTTCTCTATTGCTGTTGGTTTGATGATTGTCTTAGTAGGTATTATTTCAGTTGCAACATTGGCACATGGATTTGCAGGTTATTTAAATGTTTTTTTTGAAATAGCTGAGCCTGTCATCGTAATTTCGATTGTTCTTTTTGTTGGTCTGGTTTGTGGCTGGGGTATTGGTCAATCGGTAATGATTGCATCTGTCATGACGATTGTTGAAATTATTGGCTTACTTATTATTTTGTATGTAGGTAGAGATGCGTTTGCTTTAGTTCCAATTAAATTACCCGAAATGATTCCACCTTTAGATGCTTCTATATGGGCTGGAATTTTTATGGGTAGTTTTATTGCTTTTTATGCTTATCTTGGTTTTGAAGATATTGTTAATGTTGCAGAGGAAGCCATTAAGCCGCGCATAAATATTCCATTAGCGATTATTATTTCACTGCTAGTAACAACATTATTTTATATTCTAATTTCGATTGTGGCTGTTTTATTAATGTCGCCACAAGAATTGGCAGCAAGCTCAGCACCTTTAGCGATGATATACGAAACAACAACAGGGCAATCGCCAGTTGTTATTACTATTATCAGTTTGATTTCTGTTATTAATGGTGCATTGATACAAGTCATAATGGCATCGCGAGTCCTTTATGGAATGAGCCGAAGACAATGGTTGCCTGAAAAAATAGGTGAGGTTAATAAAACGACTCATACGCCGCTTATCGCAACAATAATAGTAATTTGTTTTGTGTTATTTTTTGCTTTGATATTTCCGCTGTTAAGTTTGGCTAAAATAACAAGCTTCATTACTTTAATTATTTTTATGTTAATTAATTTTGCACTAATAAAAATTAAATATTCAAAAGGAACTCATGATGGTTTCAGCATACCTTTTTGGGTACCTGTGGTGGGTGGTGTTAGTACCTTGTTATTTATTTTGTATTTATCGGCAACGTTATTTATATAAATCGCTATATGTTTCTCTAAGAATGTTTTTTTGAACCTTGCCCATTGTATTGCGAGGGAGTTTTTCAATGAATATTATTTTCTTTGGTGTTTTATAACTGGCGAGTTGTTCTTTTAATGATTTTTTTAGCCCATCAACATTTGGTGGATTATTTATATCTTCAGGTACAACAATTGCTGTAACAGCCTCACCAAAATCTTTATGTGACAAACCTATTACGGCTGACTCTTTTACGCCTTCAGTTTCATCAAGTAATAGCTCCACTTCTTTAGGGTAAACATTGTAACCGCCTGTGATCACCATATCTTTGTTGCGACCAACGATTGAGATATAGCCTTGTTCATTATACTGAGCCATATCACCAGTAATAAAGAAATGATCGTCGGTAAACTCTTCAGCTGTTTTTTCCGGCATGCGCCAGTAACCTTTAAAAACATTGTCACCTTTGACTTGTAGAACACCAACACTATTATTTTTAACGGCTTGATTATTCTCATCAACAATACGTGCTTCAACACCCGGTAAAGGGAGTCCAACGGTGCCAGCAATGCGATCACCTTTTAAAGGATTAGATGTATTCATTCCTGTTTCTGTCATGCCGTAGCGCTCAAGAATGGTATGGCTGCTACGTTGTTGAAAATCTTCAAACGTTTGCTCAAGTAAAGGTGCCGAGCCTGAAATAAAGAGGCGCATATTTTGGCTACAAGTACGATCAAAAGAAGGTTCATCGAGTAAGCGAGTATAAAAAGTGGGAACACCCATGAAGACTGTCGCTTTAGGTAAAAGCTGGGTAACTGTTTTACTATCAAACTTTTCTAAAAACAACATTTTACTGCCGCCGAGTAAAACATTATGACAGGCAACAAATAAACCATGGATATGAAAAATGGGTAAAGCATGTAACAGCACATCACTTTGTTGCCAGCCCCATGCTTTTTGTAGCGCCAAACTATTAGCAGCAAGATTACCGTGGGTAATCATGGCACCTTTAGGACGCCCCGTTGTTCCTGAGGTGTAAAGAATAACCGCGATATCATCGGTATTGCAGGCAGCTGTCTCAAATTCTGCTGCTGTACTTCTACTTTGCTCGATCAGGCTACCGTGTTCATTTAGATCCAGGGTAAAGACATGTTTTAGAGTTTTATTTTTAAAATCTGAAAATAATTCTTCTGTTTCTGTTTTGCATACCACAAGGACAGGCTCTGCATTTTCCAGAAAATAACTGAGCTCACTTTTTGTGTATGCCGTGTTCAAGGGTAAATAAACAAAACCTGCACGTAAACAGGCAAGATATAAAAAAAGGACGTGGGGGGATTTTTCGACCTGTACAGCAATACGGTCGCCTTTTTTTATGCCCTGGCTGGTTAAAAATCGTGCAATACGAGACGTTTCCTGTTCCAGGTAAGCGTAACTATATTCAGCACCATCAGCTGTTTCGATAAAAGTGGCAGAAGTATCCTCAGGAAATCGGTCCTGAAAGATGCTATATATGTTGTTGTGCTTAGTGCTCATATTTTGGTGACTCTGTTGCTTGCAAGTTTGTCCCCTACAGTTTAGATTGCATTCATAATTATGAATTATGATGGATTCTAAACTGATTATGGGCTCGTAATCAAATGGGTTGTCACTGTTAGTGGAGGGGAAATAACGAATGACGGAACGAATATTAAGTCAGGCTTTGTACATGCAGGTGGCAGATCGCTTGCGTGATCAGATTTATCAGCATGAACTTACCCCCGGCGATGCGATTGATGAAATGGCATTGTGTGAACGTTTTGGTATTAGTCGTACACCATTACGGGAAGCGTTAAAAGTGCTTAATAGTGAGGGGCTAATTGAATTAATTCCACGTCGTGGCAGTTTTGTCCGCAGCATGGATATTGAGGAATTAAACGAATTATTCCCGGTGATGGTTGTTTTAGAAGGTTTATGTGCAAGAGAAGCAGTAGAAAATTGCGCCCCACAAGATTTACAACAACTTGAACAGATGCATGAGAAATTAGAGAACTTTGCTGAGAAAGGTGATGTTGATGGGTATTACGAACAAAATTTTGTTTTCCATCAAGCAGTACAGGATTTGTCGGGTAATAAGTGGTTGCAGCGTGTTATCGGTGATTTACGTAAAGTTTTACGTTTAGCGCGTCACATGCAGTTAACCATTCCGGGTCGATTAGAAGCATCATTAGAAGAACATCGTCAGATCATGCAAGCATTTATCAAGAACGATCCTGATATGGCAGATCAGAATATGCAGAACCATTTAAAACAGCAATGGTTTTCATTAGTTAATAAAAATGAGTCGAATACAAGAAAGAAAAATAAGTAATATCCATTTAGTTAAAAATATAAAGTTAAAAGGGGAACTGTAAATGAAGATAAGTAAAATTAAATTATCCGCAATCATTATCGCGACTTTGGTAGGTGTATCGGGTGCAGCAAGCGCAGATCGCACATTAAAAGCTTCGCATCAATGGCCCGGTGGTAAAGGCGATATTCGTGATGAAATGGTACAAATGATTGCGCGTGATGTGGCAAAAGCAAATGTTGGTTTTAATATTAAAGTTTATCCGGGTAAATCATTATATAAACCTAAGGAACAATGGAGCGCAATGACTAAAGGTAAACTGGATATGACAGCATTCCCTTTAGCGTATGCGGGTGGTCGTCATCCAGAATTAAATTTAACCTTGATGCCGGGTTTAGTTAAAAATCATGAGCATGCTTTACGTTTAAATAAATCTAAATTTATGCAGCGTATTAAAAAAATTATGGATAAGGCTGGCGTTATTGTTTTAGCGGATACCTGGTTAGCAGGTGGTTTTGTTTCTAAAGGAAAATGTATTTTAGAACCTAAAGATGTAAAAGGTATGGCTTTTCGTGCAGCGGGTAAAGCATTCAATCAAATGTTAGCGGGTGCCGGTGCTTCAATTACCAAAATGCCAAGCTCTGAAATTTATTCAGGTTTACAAACAGGCGTACTTGATGGTGCAAACACAAGTTCAGCGAGCCTGGTTTCATACCGCATTTATGAACAAGTTAAATGTTTAACGGCTCCTGGTGATAATGCTTTATGGGTTATGTATGAGCCAATCTTAATGTCCAAGAAAACATTTAATAGCTTAAACAAGAAACAGCAAAAAGTGTTGATGACAGCATCTAAAAAAGCGGAAGTATTCGCAACTAAAGGTGCGAAAGAAGCAGATGCCAAGCTTGTTGCCGCGTATAAAAAAGCCGGTGTTAAAGTTGTGACTATGACTTCTGAGCAAGCTGCAATGTGGCGAGCGGTTGCTGATAAAACTTCTTACAAAGATTTTGCTGAAAAAGTAAAAGGTGGTCGTGAACTTTTGGATCTGGCGTTATCGGTTAAGTAAACTATAGTAAAGATTAGTTATCCTCTAATCAGAAATAAAAAACGATCGTTATAACTTTATAACGATCGTTTTTTTTAATTTAAAGTATACATATGAAAAACTATATACAGTTTGTTACTAACACATCAAAGTTATGTGGCATTGCTTCCGCACTCATGATCCTGGTGGCCGTTTTTGTTGTTTGCCAAATGGTTTGGGTTCGTTACATTCTGGAAGAATCATCAATATGGCAAACTGAATTTGTTACTTTTCTATTAATTGCCGCTACATTTATTGGCAGTCCGTATGTATTGTTAACACGCGGCCACGTTAATGTTGATTTAATCCCTTTATATTTAAAACAACACTGGCGTTTAAGATTAGCTTTATTCGCGTCAACCATGTCACTCCTTTTTTGTTTGCTTATTACTTATACCGGTTATGAATTTTGGTATGAAGCATGGGAAGGAGGCTGGGTATCAGATTCTATTTGGGAAGTACGACTTTGGATTCCATATTTTTCATTACCCTTTGGTTTTGCTATTTTATCATTGCAGTATATTGCAGATATTATAAATTTGATTCGTGGTGATGAAATGCCATTTGGTCTCTCTGCTGAAGATATTATGGAGAGCTCAACATGAGTCCCCTCATTATTGGTTTGTTAATTGTTTTTGTTCTTGTTTTTTTATTGTTAACGGGAATGCCTGTTGCTTTTGCATTGGGTTCAGTCGCTATTGTATTTTTAGTGATTTTCGATGGAGTAAATAGTGTTGATGTCATTGCCGATACGTTATTCGGCGGTTTAAATGAATTTGCTTTGCTTTCTATTCCTATGTTTATTTTGATGGGATCGGCAATTGCCTCATCACGTGCAGGTAGTGATCTGTATGAAGCATTAGAACGCTGGTTTTATAAAGTGCCTGGAGGTTTAATTATTTCTAACATTGGTGCCTGTTCTATTTTTGCGGCGCTAAGTGGCTCATCTCCTGCAACCTGTGCCGCCATTGGCAAGATGGGTATTCCTGAAATGCAAAAACGGGGCTATCCAGATAGTTTAGCTGCTGGTGCGATTGCCGCTGGTGGTACCTTAGGTATTTTAATCCCACCAAGTATAACCATGATCGTTTATGGTATTGCGACCGAAACTTCAATTGGTCGACTTTTTATGGCGGGTATTATTCCAGGCATAATGTTAACTGGGTTGTTTATGGCATGGTCATTGTATTATGCCAGGCGTAAAGGTTTTCATTTTAAAGCGGGTGATAAAGGTTATTCCTGGAAAGAAAAGTTTGAAATACTTCCAAAGATTATGCCTTTCTTAATGATCATTGTTTTAGTGCTATATGCTTTATATGGTGGAGTAGCGACGCCTTCTGAAGCGGCCGGTATTGGTGCTTTTGTTTGTATTGCGCTTGTTGTTTTCATTTATAAAATGTGGAACCTGCGTGAGCACTGGGAAATATTACGCAGTGCAATGCGTGAGTCAGTGATGATTATGATGATCATTGGCAGTGCCGCACTGTTCAGTTACATGATGTCGAGTTTATACATTACTCAATCATTGGCAGAAGGGATTGCAACATTGGATGTGAGTCCATGGGTATTATTATTAAGTATTAATTTTTTCCTTTTATTAGCGGGCTTATTTCTGCCACCGGTTGCGGTCATTTTAATGGCTGCGCCAACACTGGTACCGATTGTCGAAACGATTGGTTTTGATCCTATCTGGTTTGGCGTAATGTTAACGTTAAATATGGAAATTGGTTTAATAACGCCGCCGGTTGGTTTGAATCTTTATGTCATCAACAGTATTGCACCGGATATAAAGTTACCGACTATTCTTTGGGGGGCGTTGCCCTTTATGATTTGTATGTTGATTGGTATAGCACTTCTTATTATGTTCCCGGGTTTAGCAACATGGTTACCTGATTACATGATGGGGCCAGCTCAATATTAAAATGATCTAAACAAAACAATTTATGGATATTTTAATTTTATTGGTTAGTGGTGCTGTGGCAGGAATGTTTGCCGGGCTACTAGGCATTGGTGGCGGTATTATTATTGTGCCGGTTTTAGCTATGGTCTTTACTTCGCAAGGCGTGAGTATTGATGTACTGATGCATGTTGCTATTGGCACATCACTTGCGACGATTGTGATCACTTCTCTCTCATCTATTCGCGCACACCACAAACATAAGGCTATAGACTGGCCTGTGGTACGCGTTATTGCGACAGGTGTTTTTGTTGGTGGCCTTGTGGGAGCCGTTATTGCAAAGCTGATACCGGGTGAAGATTTAAAATTTATTTTCTCTATTTTTATGCTTTTAATTGCTGCACAAATGTATTTTGGAAATGAAGCAAAAGCGCATCGAAGCTTACCCCATAAATTTGGAATGCTTATTGCTGGAACCAGCATAGGTTCAATTGCATCTTTGATGGGTGTAGGTGGTGGCTCGATGTCTGTGCCTTTCCTTACCTGGTGTAATATGAATATAAGAAAAGCAGTTGCAACATCATCCGCTATTGGATTTCCTATAGCGCTGGCTGGCACGATAGGTTTTATTGTGACGGGTTGGTCTGTAGTAGATCGTCCGGTAATGAGTTTTGGTTACGTTAACTTACCTGCATTTTTAAGTATTGTTGTTGCAAGTGTATTGTTTGCGCCGGTTGGTGCATGGATTGCACACCGTATATCTCCCGTCATACTCAAACGTATTTTCGCGGCCTTCCTGGTTGTTATTGGAACAAGAATGCTAATGACACTGTAATGTTAGCGATACTGGAGTTTTACTAAAATATATCCTAATGTAACATAATCATTAATGGTTGCAGGTTCAGCGCAGTTACAATTGACGAATCCAACAAACATATAATGTTGGGTTAGCTATGCTTAACCCAACCTACGTCTACTTTTCAGACTTGTTTTAACCGCCTGTCATCGACATAAAGCGAACCAGCTTTCCAGGTTGTTCACTAAATTCATGCTTTTCTGGTTTTAAGTCAATGGCTTTTTGTATATGTTCTTTTAACTTATCATCGCTAATGCCTGCACGCATCAACTCGCGTAGAGGATAACTATCATCCTGACCCAGGCAGAGATATAACGTTCCATCAACGGAAAGACGAACACGGTTACAGGTATCACAAAAATGTTGCGATATCGGAGTAATAAAGCCAATTCTTAATTCTGTGTCATCAACGCGAACATAACGAGCGGGGCCACCACCGTTCATGTTTGCTTTGGTTAAGGTATATTTTTCTGCCAGACGATCATGGATTTCACTCAGTGGAATATATTGTTTATTCGCTTCTCGACCGGTATCCCCCATCGGCATGGCTTCAATAAATCTTAAAGTGAAGTCATGTTTAATGCAAAAGTCGACCATGTCTTCAACTTCATCATCATTGACGCCGCGCATAGCAACCATATTAATTTTGACAGGTTGAAATCCTGCTTCTTTTGCTGCCATTAAACCATCAATGACTTTTTCAATTTTTCCGCCACCAGTAATTTCTTTAAATCGATCGGCACGTAATGTATCCAGGCTAACGTTAATACGAGAAATGCCTGCTTGTTTAAGAGGAGTCGCTTGTTTCTTTAATTGAGTTGCGTTGCTGCTGAGTGAAAGATCTTCAATGCCAGGCAGTTTTGCAAGTCTGGCAGCAAGCCCGGCCAGATTTTTTCTTACCAGAGGCTCTCCACCTGTGATACGAATACGTTTTGTACCCAGTTCACCAAAGATGCGAATTACTCGTTCTATTTCATCAAATGTCAGCCAGTCTTCAGGTTCACCAAAATCTTTAAAACCTTTTGGCATGCAATAGCTACATCTTAAATCACAACGATCGGTAACCGACAAGCGTAAGTATTCAATGCTGCGTCCATACTTGTCGGTCAGTAGCTGTGTCATGTAAAAACCCTTTCGGTTGGTGGGTTTGAATAGGAGATATCACTGTACTTAGAGTGTCGCCGATTATAGCTTATTGAACTTGATGAGAGGTAGGCATATTGGTTTTATTTTAGATTGTTAGGGGTATTATGTGCTTAAAAAATCGTATTATAAATCATTAACTTCTAAAGACATTCGAACAAGATCGGTAACCGATGTGACTGCCATTTTTACCATCACATTAGCACGGTGAACTTCTACCGTCTTAATGCTAATTTCAAGTTGCTTGGCGATATCTTTATTTATCATGCCTGAAACAACAAGTCCCATCACTTCTTTTTCTCGCCTGGTTAAAGAGTTGATTCGTTTTAGTGTTTTATTTTGACTCTTGTTTTTAGTGCGATCAATTTCGTGTTTAGATACAGCTTTTTGAATAAGAACGAGCAAGTCCTGAGCCTTAAAGGGTTTTTCAAGAAAGTCGAGTACTCCCGCTTTCATCGCTTTAACGGCAGTTGATACATCACCAAAACCACTCATCATAATGACAGGCAGATCAATATTATTTCCTGCAAGTTGTTGTTGTAACTCGAGGCCATTAATTCCTGGTAAACGCATATCGAGCACCAGGCAACCCAGACCATCATCTGTATAGGTATCCAGAAAATCGCTGGCACTCCTATAAGTTTTAGACTTGTAATTGATCGTTTGAACAAGTGAGCTTAAGTACGCCAGCATGCTTGGATCATCATCAACTATGTGTATAGTGGCATCTTTATTATTCATTCTATATTTCTAGTTAGTCTGTGAAAAATCACAGTTATCCCGATTTTAGTTTAATTTTTTTGCTAACCTGTATAGCCATCCAAAAAGCCATGAGTTAGACATGATTTTTATTTAAAATTAATCTCAATGGGGAAGGTGAGATGATTTCATTAGTGTAATCATATTTGGTATTTATCACTTATCATATTATGATCATTGATTAATGATATTAGGGTTTTCCCTTATATAGTGTGAGTTCGCATACAAGATATATGGTATATAAGGCGTATCGGCCTTTAAGCCTCAATATTTAATTTAATTAAGCATAGTTTTTGTATGCTTCAAAGGTTCGATTAGTTTAATTATGGAAAAACAGTACTCATTTACTGCCGATTTAAATGTCAAAAATCTTGCCTGTTTACGTAATGAGCAAGCGTTATTTAGTGGTTTAAATGTCTCTTTATCTCCTGAAAATGTACTGTTTTTAGAAGGTGAGAATGGTAGTGGAAAAACCAGCTTATTAAGAATTCTTTGTGGTTTTCGCCTTGCTGATGAAGGGGAAATTAGCTGGGGAGAGCAACCTGTTTCCAGCGTGCCGGAATATTTTGAAAACATCTCATATGTTGGACATAAAAATGGCATTAAAGATGAACTCACGGTTGAAGAAAATCTGAATTTAATGCGTTCAATGGCAACCGCTTCCGATATAGAAACAGAAGTAGTGTTAAAACAAATTGGTCTTTTTAAACAGGCCGATGTTTTGAGTCGTCAATTATCAGCAGGGCAAAAACGTAAGCTTGCACTGGCGCGATTAATGATGACAAATAATTCTTTTTGGATTCTTGATGAGCCCTTTACCTCTCTCGATAAAGCAACGGTTGTTTTTTTCGAATCCTTAATTAAACAACACATAGCTCGGGGTGGTATGTTAATTTTAACATCTCATCATGATATTGATTTATCCGGTTTATCGGTTCACCACTTAAATTTGTCGAATTAAAATATGTTAGATGCATGGTTACAAATATTTAAACGTGATTTATTAATTGCATTTAGGCGTCGTTCCGAAATTATTCATCCCCTTATATTTTTTGTCATGGTGATTTCCTTATTTCCCCTCGCGATTGGCGATGATAAGGTCTTATTACAAAAAATTGCCCCCGCCATTATTTGGGTAACGGCTTTATTAGCAACCATGTTGTCATTAGATAATTTATTTCGTTCAGATTTTGATGATGGCAGTCTGGAACAAATGACCTTGTTGAAAACCCCCTTATCTTTTTTGCTAACCGCAAAAATTACAGCACATTGGGTGATCACCGGTTTACCATTAATATTAATAACCCCGTTACTTGCAGTGTTACTTTATATGCCGAGTGAAACAATTTCGATGTTGTTACTCACATTATTGTTAGGCACACCAACATTAAGTTTAATTGGTGCTGTCGGCATTGCTTTAACAGTGGGCTTGAGGCAGGGTGGCGTGATATTATCGCTGCTGATTTTACCTTTATATATTCCTGTTTTAATTTTTGCGACATTAGCGCTGCAAAACGTTGGGCAAGGTTTTTCTGCCGAAGCACAATTAGCCATGATGTTGGCCATCTTGGTCTTGGCGATTACGTTAGCGCCTTTTGCTATTGCCGCAGCATTAAAAGTGAGTTTGAATTAAGTTATGAATATTTTCTCCAGTATCGTTCGGCTATATCACCAGCTTTCATCGCCGCCTTATTTTTATCGAATTGCCGGTTTATGGTTACCCTATATTATGGGTTTGTTTGCAATATTATTTATTGGTGGTTTATATAGCGGATTAATACTCGCACCAATTGATTATGAGCAAGGTGAAGCTTATCGAATTATTTTTGTACATGTTCCTGCAGCATGGATGTCAATGTTTATATATATAGTGATGGCTGTTACGGGGGCGATTGCTTTGGTTTGGCGTTTAAAGTTAGCCGAAATCGTTATGATCAGCAGCGCCCCGATTGGCGCAAGTTTTACCTTTCTCGCTTTAGTCACTGGTTCTATCTGGGGTAAACCCATGTGGAACACCTGGTGGGTGTGGGATGCACGTTTAACCTCTGAACTTTTATTGTTGTTTTTATATTTTGGTGTGATGGCTTTATATAATGCGATTGAAGACAGGCGTACTGCGGCACGCGCCGTTGCTATTCTTGCTTTAGTTGGTGTGGTGAATATCCCGATCATTCATTATTCAGTTGAATGGTGGAATACATTGCATCAAGGCCCGACCATAACAAAGTTTGATAAACCTTCAATCCATCTTTCAATGTTGATCCCTTTATTAATCATGGCAGTTGCTTTTAAGCTTTTTTATATTGGTAGTTTGTTTATGCGTGTGAGAACAGAATTACTTGCTCGGGAACAAAAAAGTAAATGGGTCGCGAATTTGCTTAAGAAATAAAAAACATATGTCATTCCGGCATGTTCTTCGCCGGAATCCATGTAGTTCGATGATTTAAATTCCGGTTTAAAACTTACTGGAATGACGAGAGATAAATAATTATGGAAGCTTTAGATTTTGGTAAATATAACTTTTATATTTGGGCATCTTATGGATTAACGTTTCTTATTTTAGTCTGGAATGTTGTTGTTCCATTTCTTGAAAAAAAGAAATTGCTAAAAAGTATAAAACGCCGGAATTATTTGAATAATAACGGGTCAAACGACACCAATCCTAATTGAATGAGAGAACACTGTGAAACCAGCACGTAAAAAAAGATTATTCTTTATTGTATTTCTTGTCGCCGGAGTAAGCCTGGCCGCAGGTTTTGCAATGTATGCCTTTAACCAAAACCTCATGTTTTATTTCTCACCGACAGATGTAAAGCAAGGCAAAGCACCTGTTGATAAATTATTCCGCATGGGTGGCATGGTTGTAGAAGGTACATTTAAAAAAGAACCTAAGACATTAAAGGTTCATTTTGATCTGACAGATTATGAGAAAACCGTTAGTGTTGAATATGAAGGGATCTTGCCAGATTTATTTCGCGAAGGTCAGGGCATCATTAGTCGCGGTAAATTAAATACAGAGGGTGTTTTTATTGCAGAGGAAGTGCTGGCAAAACATGATGAAAATTATATGCCGCCTGAAGTTGCTGAATCATTAAAAAACAAACCCAAACCAGTTAAAATTCAAACTAAATAAATTTAAAAAAGTTGTAAAAATATGATTCCAGAACTTGGTCACTTTGCATTAATCATGGCGCTTGTTATGGCGCTGGTTCAATCCAGTATTCCTGTTATAGGTGCAGCAAAAGGCATAAACAGCTGGATTGCAATGGCTAAACCTATAGCCCAGCTTCAATTGTTTTTCATGCTGCTTTCTTTTGCCGCTTTAGTTTATGCCTTTGTAGTGCATGACTTCTCTGTCACCTATGTCGCAAATAATTCAAATACGGCATTGCCTTTAATTTATCGTATTTCTGCCGTATGGGGAGCTCATGAAGGTTCATTGTTATTATGGGCTCTAACATTATCGATATGGACGGGTGCAGTGACCATCTTTAGTCGCAGTATTCCGAAAGATATGCTGGCTCGCGTTATTGGCGTGATGGGTATGGTCAGTGTTGGTTTTTTACTTTTCATGTTGCTGACTTCAAATCCATTTGATCGTCTAGCGATAGCCCCTGTACAAGGGCGTGATTTGAATCCACTACTGCAAGATTTTGGTTTAGCGATACATCCACCGATGTTGTACATGGGGTATGTTGGTTTTTCGGTCGCCTTTGCTTTTGCCATTGCTGCAATGTTAGGTGGTAAGTTGGATGCGGCGTGGGCTCGTTGGTCTCGTCCGTGGACAGTTATTGCCTGGATATTTTTAACCTTAGGTATCTCATTGGGTAGTTGGTGGGCATATTACGAACTCGGCTGGGGTGGCTGGTGGTTCTGGGATCCTGTTGAGAATGCTTCATTTTTACCCTGGTTAGTGGGTACCGCGTTAATGCATTCACTTGCGGTAACAGAAAAACGTGGCACATTTAAAGCCTGGACAGTGTTGCTTGCTATTTTCGCCTTCTCCTTAAGTTTGCTCGGTACGTTTTTAGTGCGTTCAGGTGTCTTAACATCTGTGCATGCTTTCGCGACTGATCCTGGACGTGGTGTCTTTATTTTAATATTCCTGGTTGTGGTGATTGGTGGTTCATTAGCATTGTATGCATGGCGTGCCCCCAGTATTCGTAGCACTGCAACATTTGAATTCTTTTCTCGAGAAACGGCATTACTCCTTAATAATGTAATATTAGTGGTTGTTGCCGCCAGTATTTTGTTGGGAACCTTATACCCATTGTTATTAGATGCATTAGGTGTTGGGAAAATTTCAGTGGGGCCGCCATATTTTGAAAGTGTCTTTGTCCCATTAACGATTCCGTTAGCCATTTTATTGGGTTTTGGTTCATTGATGCGTTGGAAGCAAGATAAGCCCGCGCGATTGATTAAAGAGCTCGGTCTTTTATTTGCTATTAGTATTATTATTGGTAGTTCGTTACCTTTATTATTTTCACGTTATGAGTTTGGTGCAGCCATCGGCTTGATGTTGGCAATATGGATAACGCTCTCAACTTTGAAAGGTTTACGTTTACGTCTGGCGAATAAAGGTTTGTCTTTAGCATCTTTGAAAAGTGTCCCTCGTAGTTTTTACGGTATGAGTATTGCGCATATAGGTGTGGCAGTATTTATCGTTGGCATTACCTTAACGTCTATTTATAGTGAAGAGAAAGATGTGCGCATGGAGCCGGGAGAAGAGTTTGTCTTAAACGGTTATAGCTTTAAGTTTAAAGGCGCAAGCTCAGTTCCTGGTCCTAATTACATCGCACAAAAAGGCCATCTCACCGTAAGCAAAGACGGGCAACTGGTCGCGACCATGTATCCAGAGAAACGTGTTTATCGAGTACAACGTAACCCGATGACAGAAGCGGCAATTGATGCGGGCATAACGCGAGATTTATTTATTGCCCTGGGTGAACCGCGTGGTGCAGATGGCGCATGGAGTTTGCGACTTTATGTGAAACCTTTTATTCGCTGGATATGGCTGGGTACAATTATTATGGCGTTAGGTGGATTGCTTGCTGCAACGGACAGACGTTATCGAATAGCGGGTAAAAAAACATCTGCTAAAGAGGCAACAGCATGAATCGCGCCTTAATCCCCTTAATTGCTTTTATTGTGCTCGTTGTTTTTTTGGCTATTGGTTTAACCAAAGATCCACGAAAATTACCATCGCCTTTTATTGGCAAAACAGCGCCGGCTTTTACTCTGCCGTTATTGCATGAGTTAGATAAAACATTTTCGCCAAAATCCATGCAGGGTAAAGTCTGGATATTGAATGTATGGGCGTCATGGTGTGTCTCATGTCGTGCTGAACATCATGTTCTAAATAGCATGATTAAAACAAATAAGGTTAATTTAATCGGTCTGAATTATAAAGATGAAGTGGCCGATGCTCGTCGCTGGTTAGGTCGTTATGGTGATCCTTATCAACTAAGCGTAAGCGATGTTGAAGGTTTAATTGGTATTGAGTGGGGCGTTTACGGTGTGCCTGAAACCTTTGTGATGGATAAAAAAGGCATTGTGCGTTTAAAACATACGGGGCCCGTTTCTAATAAAGATGTTGAGGAAGAAATTATTCCCTTAATTAAATTGCTGGAGAAAGAATAATGAAAAGACTCATCATCGTTCTCAGCTTATTTATTTCTCTGACGACTTTAGAAGCAGCGGTTGAAGTTAAAACCTTTGAAAGTCAGCAACAAGAACTGCGTTATAAAAAACTCATTGAAGAACTTCGTTGCCTGGTTTGCCAAAATCAAAATCTTGCTGGATCAGATGCAGGTTTAGCTCAGGATTTACGTAAACAGGTATATAAAATGATACGCGCGGGTAATAGCGACGAAGAGATCCTTGATTTTATGGTAACACGCTATGGTGATTTCGTTTTATATCGACCACCTTTTAAAGCAACAACATTTCTTTTGTGGATAGGCCCTTTTATTATTTTGGCAATAGGCATGCTGGTACTAATACGTTTTATTCGCCAACGTAAAAATGTTGTTGTAACAACGATAACCAATAATGATAAAGAAAAGTTAAAACAGTTATTGGATGAAGACAAGGAACAGGATAAATGATCGCGTTTTGGATTTTAGCTATTGCCATGGTAGTAATAGCATTGTTTTTTTTATTGCGACCATTAGGTCTTGATCTTGATAGCAATGATGCTGATCGTACAGAACAAAATATCGGTATTGCTAAAGAACGTCTTAGTGAGCTGAAGTTAGAGCTCGAACAGGGTGTTATAAGTCAGGCTGAATACGATCAAACCCGTCAGGAACTTGAACAATCATTATTAAATGATATTGAACAAGAGCCTGTAGAAAATAGCAGTAAAAAAATAAACTCAGAAAACAATCGTATTATCCGTTTTGTTCTTATGTTTAGTGTTCCTGTTTTAGCAGCAAGTTTCTATGCGTATTTAGGTAACCCGGAATTAATAGATGATGCTAAACAACGAGCAGCCGCACCTTCAGGACATGCTTCGTCACAAGATAGTGAGCTAGGTACGGTTGAACAAATGGTTGAAAAACTTGCTGCTCGAATGAAAGAGAAGCCAGACAATGCTGAAGGCTGGTTTATGCTGGGCCGTACTTATATGTCTTTAAATAGATATGAAGAAGCCGTTGCCGCTTTAGAAAAAACGAATGAATTGGTTCCAAACAACCCTGCGGTTATGTTGCGCTATGCTGATGCTTTAACCATGCTACGTGGTGGACAAATGAGCGGTAAACCCTTCGAGTTAATTAAAAAGGCGGTAGCGATGAAGCCGGATGATCCTACTGGCTTATGGTTGCTTGGAATGGGCTATGAAGAGCAGGGTGAATATCAAAAAGCAATTTCTTACTGGAATTTGCTATTGCCATTACTTAAAGATGATAAATCCGTTAATGAAGTTACCCGCTTGATTCAACAGACTAAACGAAAATCGGGTAATGCTCTTGCAGATACTACTCCAGTAAACGTTAAACCTATTGAGAAAACAGCAGTAAAAAAATTAACAGTTAAAGTGAGCATTGATAAAAGCATGTTAAAAAACGTATCTGAAAATGATATTGTTTTCATTTTTGCTAGGGCATTAAATGGCCCGCCAATGCCACTTGCCGCTGTGCGTAAGCAAGTTAAAGATTTACCGGTAGAAGTGATTCTTGATGATTCAATGGCAATGATGCCGAATATGAAAATGTCGAGTTTTGAGAAAGTTCACGTTGTTGCCCGCGTATCAAAATCAGGCAGCGCCATGCCTCAGTCGGGTGATTTAGAAAGTGAAGCGCATGAAGCGCGTGCCGGACAAAAAGAAAAAATAGAACTAACGATAAATAGATCTATTCCCTAATTTTATTTAATTGTGATTATAACTTTAATGTCTGGATTAATTTTTCAGCGGCTTGTTCATCAGCAGGGTGACCGACGGCAACGACTTTATTGTTAACGATTAAGGCTGGAAAGGATTTTATATTCAGTTTTTCTGCTAGTTTTTTACCAATATTGCCGGTTAAATCATGTATTTCAAATTCTATATTATGCTTTGAACAGCTATCTTGCCATATATTTTGAGTCGCAATACATGAAGAGTAAGGACCTGCTAATATTAAAATTGCTTTCATCTGATATGAAAATCCTTTATTCTTATTGCACGCTAGTTACACATAATAATGTCGTAAAGTTATTAACTCATTGATCAAGATCAAGAATAATAATGAGAAAAATGAAGGATTAATACTAAGGCTATGGAGAATAATCATATTCTAAAAGATGAACTCCATCGAATAGCTTTGTTTGAGGCGTTGGATGATGAGCAACTTGCCAGCATTTTAAAATCCAGTAAAGTTATTTCCTTAGCTGCTAGAAAAACCTTGTTTGAAAAAGGTGCACCAGCCGAACATTTTTATCTTTTAAAATCCGGCCAGGTGAAACTGTATTGTTTGTCAGCAGACGGTGATGAAAAAGTCATCGAAATTATTAATTCTTCAGAGACTTTCGCTGAGGCAATTATGTTTATGCCTAAATATACATATCCTGTCTGTGCCGAAGCTATAAAAGATAGTGAGTTGTATAGTTTTGATATGAAGCAGTTTCGGGAAATACTTGAAAATTCCAAAGAGACTTGTTTTAGATTATTGGCAACTATGGGGCGACAATTGCATGGGAAAATTACGGATATCGATAACCTGACTCTTCACAACGCGACCTATCGTTTAGTGGTTTATTTATTAGAGCAATTGCCGGAAGGTGCAATGGCGTTATCTTCTATTCACTTAGGCGCAACTAAATCTATTATTGCATCTCGACTATCTATTAAACCTGAAACCTTCTCACGTATCTTGTTACGCATGAATAAGCAAGGTCTCATTGAAGTACATGGTAATGATATAACCCTGGTTGATGTTAAGGGGCTTCGTGAGCTGCTCTAAATATAACCAAAACCCTCTTTTTTATCGTCTTTTACTTTTCATTACCCCCTGTCTTGCGATATCTTGATATAAGTCAATGTAATTAGTTTGTGCTTATGTGAAATTCAATTTTAATTATTTTAAGAATAAGGGGAGCTCTCGTTATGAGTGAAAAATTCACAAAATCGATGGCCAGAAACATCTTTTATGGTGGTTCGGCATTTTTTTTCCTGTTTTTTATAGCGTTAACCTTTGATACGGTGGCGAAGTTGCCAGAGCGTGATCATCGGGAAAACATTACAGAACAGGTCGTTTTAGGTAAGAAAGTTTGGGAAGATAACAACTGTATTGGTTGTCATACTCTATTAGGTGAGGGTGCGTATTTTGCTCCTGAGCTGGGTAATGTTTATAAACGTTTTGGTAATAGCAAAGAAGCGATTATTGGCTTTATCAAGAGTCGTCCGGTTGATGGTATTCCGGGTCGTCGCAGTATGCCGCAGTTCAATTTAAGTGATGAAGAATTGGAAGGGATAGCAGAATTCCTGAAATGGACATCTGAAATTAACACGGCAAACTGGCCACCAAACATTCAAGGGTAGGGGAGTAAAATAATGCAATATCAATCACAAGCTGTTGCTAAGCCTTATTTTATAGCGGCGATCGGTTTGTTCATAGGACAAATCCTCTTCGGTGCTATTTTAGGGCTTCAGTATGTAATGGGAGATTTTTTATTCCCGGAGATTCCTTTTAACGTTGCCCGTATGGTGCACACTAACTTACTTATTGTTTGGTTGTTATTTGGTTTTATGGGTGCCGCTTATTACATGGTGCCGGAAGAGACTGAAACCGAATTGTATAGTCCCAAGTTAGCGCTAATATTATTCTGGGTTTTTCTGGTCGCAGGTGCTTTAACCATCGTGGGTTACCTTGCAGTGCCTTATGCCACTCTCGCTGAGATTACCGGTAATGATTTACTGCCTACCATGGGACGAGAGTTCCTTGAACAGCCGACCATAACCAAGATTGGCATCGTCATCGTGGCACTGGGTCTGTTGTTTAATATCAGTATGACCGCACTTAAAGGTCGTAAAACTGCCATCATAATGGTGCTGATATTAGGCTTATGGGGACTCGCGATTTTCTTCCTGTTCTCATTCTATAACCCTACAAACTTGGTACTGGATAAAATATTCTGGTGGTGGGTTGTTCATCTTTGGGTTGAAGGTGTTTGGGAATTAATTATGGGTTCTATTCTTGCCTTTGTCTTGATTAAGATGACGGGTGTGGATCGTGAGATTATTGAAAAGTGGCTCTATGTTATTATCGCAATGTCTTTGATTTCAGGCATCATCGGTACAGGCCATCACTATTTCTGGATTGGTACACCTGAGTACTGGCAGTGGTGGGGTTCAATTTTCTCAGCTATCGAGCCTATTCCATTCTTTATGATGGTGATCTTTGCCTTCAATATGGTGAATAAGCGTAAACGTGATCATCCAAATAAAGCCGCTATGTTATGGGCGATGGGTACACCAGTAGTGGCATTCCTTGGCGCAGGTGTATGGGGCTTCATGCATACCTTAGCTCCAGTAAACTATTACACCCATGGTACGCAAATCACGGCGGCGCATGGTCATCTGGCATTTTACGGTGCTTATGTCATGGTGGTGCTTGCAATTATTTCTTATGCGATGCCTTTACTAAGGGGACGCGCGGCGGCAAATAGCAAGAAGTCACAGGTACTTGAAATGTGGTCATTCTGGTTAATGACAGTGGCTATGATCTTTATTACCTTGTTCTTAACCGGTGCAGGTATTCTGCAAGTTTGGTTGCAGCGTATTAATGAAAACCCAATGGGCTTTATGGAAGTTCAGGACAAAATCTCCATCTTCTATTGGATGCGTGAAGTTTCCGGTATTATCTTCCTGATTGGTTTAATACTTTATGTTATTAGTTTCTTTGTCGGAGGCGACGAAGAGGAAGCTAGTTCATAAACCAACCACGCTACTTAATTAACCCGGAGTCTGTACGCACAGGCTCCGGAGTTAGTTTTTCATGACTCAATCACATACTAAAATTAGTCAATATCCTCCAGGTGATTTCGCTATCTGGATATTTATCTACGCAGAACTACTCGTATTTGGAATTTTCTTTTTATCTTATGCCTTTGCACGTAGTCAGAATGTAGAGTTATTTAATGAATCACAATTGAATTTAAATCGTATCAGTGGTGCTATTAATACACTGATACTTATTACCAGCAGTTATTTTGTAGTCCGGGCTGTTGCGGCAATACGTGAAAACAAATCTTTGTTATGCGCCAGATGGTTGTTGGCAGCAATCGTATTAGCAAGTGCTTTTATTGGTATTAAACTTTTTGAATTTATTAGTATATATTCAGAAGGGATTTCACTCAGTACTAATGATTTTTATATGTTTTATTTATCGATGACTTTTTTTCATTTTATGCATGTCATTATGGGCATGGTGATTTTGATCGCTGTTATGCGAAAAGCAAAACAAGGCGGTTATTCTAACGAGGATCATACTGGAGTAGAAACAGGTGCGTCATACTGGCATATGGTCGATCTGGTATGGATTATTTTATTTCCATTAGTTTATGTCATGCGGTGATGCATTAATAATTATTTAAACTAGAATAGTAAGATGAACAAAATAACCAAAACAAAATTAAATTTACGTCCCTGTACCTGGGTATGGTTAACGCTGATGCTATTAACACTAGCGGTATTGACCGTCGGACAGATGGGCTTGGGTGGTGTAACCATTGTTGCGTTACTGCTCGTTTCAACATTAGTAAAAACACATATCGTTGCCGATTATTTTATGGGGCTGAAACAAGGGCGATTATTGTGGCGAATGATAATAATTGTCTATTTATGGATTATTGTTTCAATGATCGGACTGGCATATTGGTTAGGTATTTCATAGGAGAGGTTTGATGACAACCCCGGTACAAGATGTAAGCCTGCTATCAGAAGAAGAGGATAGCCCGTTTTATTTATCAAGTGGTAATGAAGAAGCTTTGTTTGAATTTGCCTGGAATAACCAGTTACCTCTTTTAATCAAAGGGCCAACCGGTTGTGGTAAGACGCGTTTTATTCGACATATGGCAAACAAATTAAATCGACCACTTTATACTGTTGCATGCCATGATGATCTGACTGCTGCGGATCTGGTTGGGCGTCATCTTATCGGCGAAGGTTCAACTTACTGGGTGGATGGGCCTTTAACCAAAGCGGTACGTGAAGGGGGTATTTGTTATCTGGATGAGATTGTAGAAGCACGTAAAGATACAACCGTTGTTTTGCATCCCCTTTCAGATGACAGACGTATCTTGCCAATAGAACGTACCGGTGAAACGCTGAAAGCTCCTCCAGGATTTATGCTGGTAGTATCTTATAACCCGGGTTATCAGAATTTGTTGAAAGGGATGAAACCGAGTACGCGACAACGTTTTGTTTCAATGCGTTTTTCTTACCCGTCAGCAAAAAAAGAACGGGAAATTGTTTTGGCCGAAACAGGTATTGAAGAGCATCGGGCTAAACAACTGGTCTCCCTGGCTCATGCCTTACGTGCATTAAAAGATCATGATTTGGAAGAAAGCGCGAGTACCCGACTATTGATTTATACTGCTACACTTATTGCTGGCGGCTTTGATCCGGTTGAAGCGTGTCGTGCTGCGCTTATTGAACCATTAACAGATGATGAAGAAACTGTTGATGCATTAATGGAAGTTGTTTATGCAACATTCGGACGTTAACAATAATTTATCTGACTCTGAAGTGACTCAGCCCGGTCAGGCTTTGGCCGTGGTTGCAGAATCATGTTTTCTGTTGAATCTGATTTTTCTTCCTGTTATCGGGTTTATTATTTTAACGGTTTTATATTTTCGTTATCGCAATATCGCACCGCCACTAGCCCGCTGTCATTTATGCCAAACATTTAAGGCCAGTATATGGGCCGGCATTATGTTGGTACTGGTTAATGCCCTGATTATTTTATTTGGTGGTTATGATTCCCCTTCTGTCTGGGTTATTGTCATTCTGTATTTAACATCCTTTCATGCTGCTTTCATTATGTATGGCACCTTTGGTTTAACACGAGCAATGAATGGACAGCATTATCATTACCCATTAATAGGACGAGGGTGTAAAGGGCAGTAAATGAAGTCGTATCCTTCTATCGCTAAAATTACCGTTTCTGTAGATCCAAAATTACAATTGAAACGGAGAATCACTCAAACCAGCTTTTTTTTACTTTTTATAATTACACCAATATTTGATCTTCTTCGATTAGATTTACATTTGGGGCACTTTATATTTTTAGGGCAAAACTGGACCCTGGGTCTGGATGCATTGCAAGCAGGTGAAGGCAGTGTGACCGAAGCAGTACTAAATATATTTCTTCGGGTTTTTTTACCTTTCTTTGGTCTGGCTACAGCCTTTCTATGGGTAGCGTGGAAATACGGTCGTCTTTACTGTGGCTGGTTATGTCCTCATTTTTCTGTTGTTGAAACGATAAATGGTTTAATGCGAAAAGCCAGCGGCAAATTTAGTATATGGGACAAAAAAAAATCTCTAAATAAAGTCGATGGCAGTAAAATTAAAACGGATAAAAGATATTGGTGGTTAGTTTACCTGGCTGTAATAGGTTTTGCTTTTTTATGGGCGGTGGTTTTTTTGACTTATTTATTACCGCCAAAAGAGATTTATTATAATCTTGCGCACTTTAGTTTAACGCGTAACCAGATGTTCTTTATTGGGGTGGCAACTATTTTATTGTCAATTGAGTTTATGTTTGCACGTCACTTCTTTTGTCGTTTTGCCTGTGCTGTAGGTGTATTCCAAAGTTTAGCCTGGATGGCAAACAAGCGCGCCATGGTAGTGAGTTTTGATAGAAAAAATGCAAAACAGTGCCAGGGTTGTCATGTTGCTTGTGAAGACGAATGCCCCATGCGTTTAAAACCTCGCTCAATTAAAAGGCATATGTTTAATTGTACTGAATGTGGTCGATGTCTTAATGCATGCCAACAGGTTCAGTTAAAAAAAGATCAACCATCGTTGCTTACATGGCAAGATGGTCAATCTGCATTTCAGGAAAGTGATCGCTAATGGCTCTTAAAGCACCTAAGTTTATGCAAGCTTTACATCGACTGGTTGAGATAGAAGAACATGTTGGTTCTATCTGGCATCGTTTAATTACATCTACTGCAAATGAGCGTTACCCGGAAGCCGCGATTTATTTAGATGATGTTCGTCGAAGTGTTGCAGTCATGTTTCGGGCGCTTGGTGGTGATGGCGCTCTTAAAATAGAATCTACAGCTGCAACAGAATATGCAGCACGGCGTACCTGGCGACAACGGTTAGCAGGCAGTAACAGACATGTTGAATTGAGTTGGCGTAATGAATCATCATTAAATTTGCCTGCATGTATAGATGTCTTTCCTGAAAAAGAACTTAATCGTGATCTTTATTTATGGCTTGCGGCATTGGCATCGGGTGATGCCGGCATTAAACAAAATGACTGGATTAGATACAATCAATGGCTTAGTTGTAAAGTATTAAAACGTTTCCCCGGTTTACAGGAACGTTATCAGCGATTAGTTGCAGCACAATTAGCTTTGCGTCCAGATATTAAAAAATTAAAAAAAGACGAGGCAGCGTTAGAGCGTGTCATTCAACAAGCACTGGATAATCCCGCTGAGGTTGTTGAGTACCCTGCCATGGATGATCAGAATTACATGCCACAACCGGTTTATCTCTGGTTGCATCCTTCTCCACCTTATTCTGAAACAGGCATAATTTCTTCGCAGGACGATGATGTTATACCGGAATCTGAAGGTGAAACAATTGACCCGGAAGAAGAACGTCGTTATCGCGCAGAGCAAGTAGAGATGCCCAATGGTCAGGATGGTCTGGTATTGGATCGTTTTGAAAATATTTTTAGTTGGACTGAGTACATAAAAGTAGATCGTAGTACAGATGAAGATGAAGACCTGGAATCAGCAGAAGATTCTGCAAAAGATCTTGATCAGTTGAGTGTTGCTCGTGATAGTAAAAGCACGGCAAAACGTATCCGTTTCGATCTTGATTTACCATCAGCTGAAAGTGATGACACTTTGATCGGTGAAGGCATCATGTTGCCCGAGTGGGATTATCGTAAATCTGAATTAGTGAAAGACCATTGTTGTTTACAACCGATGGTTGCGGATACAGCAGAGGCCATTGAATTACCGTTAAGATTACGAAGCATTGCAAAACGATTACGTAGCCAGTTTGAAGCCTTAGTACCTTCACGAATCTGGTATAAAGGTCAAAAGGAAGGCAGTGAGGTTGACCTTGATGCTTACCTTGATTTTGTAACTGAACAAAAACAATCTCAAGCCGTTGCCGATCAAGGTATGTATCGAGAGTTCCGAGGAGGCTTTCGTGATATGGCCTGTTTATTACTGGCAGATTTATCATTATCAACAGATTCCTATGTTAATGATGAATCACGAGTTATTGATGTTATACGCGATAGCTTAATGTTATTTGCAGAAGCACTATCTGCTACCGGCGATCAGTTTGCTATGTATGGTTTTTCTTCTCGTTATCGCGACCATATTCGTTTCCATACCTTAAAAACATTCGGTGAATCTCATAATAATATTTCACGGGGCCGTATTAATGCGATTAAACCGGGTTACTACACCCGAATGGGCGCGGCTATTCGCCAGGCAAGCGAGGTGTTAAGTAAACAAGGGGCAAGTCAGCAATTATTATTACTGCTTACCGATGGTAAACCAAATGATCTGGATCTATATGATGGCCGATATGGTATTGAAGATACTCGTATGGCATTAATTGAAGCTCGGCGAAAAGGTTTGCAACCCTTTTGTGTCACGGTTGACGAAAAAGGCGGTGATTATTTACCTTATATGTTTGGTGCTGAAAATTTTGTGGTCATTCGTAAGCCGTCTGAATTGCCCCGTGAGCTACCCCTGCTATATGCACGGCTTACTAATTAGATGAAGTATACGTATCGATACATTACTTGATCAATATCAAGGTTTCTTACTCGAGAGCATGTATAAAATTAACTAATCTTTTATTATAGGGCTTGGAAGTATTGAAAGGCCGGGTGGGTGTGTTTATCGGCCGCCATTTATATCCCCCTACTTATTTTAAAGGTTTTTTATAGAGCAATAGAATTTAGTTATAATGAATTTTTGGTAAACACAAAAAGCAGGAGTACTAATATGAGTACAAAACATTCGATAAAATATACGACAGCGATGTTAGCTGTCATCATAGGCATGGCAGCGTCTACAGGCGTTGCGTTTGCCAAAAAGAAATTTAAACCACTTAATGCGGCTGAGTTTGAGCAGGCAAAAAGCATGTACTTCCAGCGTTGCGCAGGTTGTCATGGTGTTTTGCGTAAAGGTGCGACAGGTAAAAATCTGGAACCGCATGCAAACAAAGCTAAAAAGACAAAAGGTACGCTTAAATTAGGTACCAAGCGTCTTGCCAAGATTATCACCATCGGTACAGAAGGTGGTATGAATAACTTTGATGATATCTTCAGCAAAAAAGAAATCAATTTGTTAGCTAGATATATTCAGATGGAACCACCTGTTCCACCAGAAATGTCTCTGGCTTTAATGAAAAAACGTCATAAGGTTTATGTTCAACCTAAAGACTATCCTACAAAGCCAATGCATGGTCGCAACTGGCAGAATTTCTTCATTGCCATCGAACGTGATAAAGGTTCAATCGCAATCATTGATGGTGACAAAAAAGAAGTAATTGCGCATATTCCTACCGGTTATGCAGTACACGTACTGAAAACAGTTGAACATCACCAAACCCTGAAAGCCAAAGACGCTGGTCGCTTCTGGTACATCATGGGTCGTGATGGAATGATGACCAAGATTGATCTCTGGGCTATGCCTAAGAAAATGAAAGTGGCTCAGGTTCAGGTTGCTTATGACGCACGTGACGTTGCTGTATCAGGTGATGGCAAGTACGTTATCGGTGGCGGTTACTGGCCTCCTCATTTCGTTATTCTTGATGCTAAAACCATGACTCCACTAAAAGTCGTTTCTACTCGTGGTACAAACATTGATGGCGAGTATGTTAACGAGTCACGTGTTGCTGCCATATATGACACACCGATGGCACCTACATGGTTAGTGGCTGCGAAGGAATTAGGTCAGATGTGGCAGGTTGATTACTCTGATCTGGATAACATGAAGATCACCAAAATAGACTCAGCTAAGTATCTGCATGACGGTTTCTATGATCCAACAGGCCGTTACTTCCAGATCGCTGCTAATGCATCTAACAAGATGGTCGTTATTGATACAGTGACACAAAAACTGGAAGCAATGATTGATGTTGATAAAAAACCTCATCCAGGTCCTGGTGCTAACTGGAACGACAGCAAGTGTGGCCCGGTTAGTGGCACAACTCATCTAGGTGTAGGTAAAGTGACAGTTTGGGGCAACGATCCAAAAGGTCATAAGAAAAATGCCTGGAAGATTTGCTACGAAGTTGATACCGACGGTGCTGGTGTGTTCTTACGTACTCATCCTAAGAGTGATTATGTATGGATAGACCAGACTAAACATCCAGAGCCTAAAGTCCAACAGTCAGTAAAAGTCCTTGATAAGAAGACTCGTAAGATTGTTAAGACTATCCAGTTGACTACGAAGAAAGGCTATGCAGCTGTTCACTTCGAGTTCAATAAAGATGGTACTGAAGTTTGGGCCTCTGTATGGAATCGTTCAGACAGTCTGAAGCCTAACGGTGAAATCATTATCTTTGATGCTAAAACTTTGAAAGAAGTAGGACGCATTAAAGGTCTTTACGCTCCAACAGGTAAATTCAATGTGTATAACCGCGTTAATCACGTAACTTAAGGAATACTTTAAGTTACTTAGCGAATGAAATTGAGCGGACGTACATATTGTATGTCCGCTCTTCTTCTAACTAACCAATAAGCATACATATTACACAAGGGACTTTATGAAAAGGTTTCTTATGTAATATTAATTAACTATACAAAACTGGATGTAAATTATGTCTATTTCATCAAAAAAGTTCGGTTTGATGTCTCGTAAAGTCATGTTCGGAACCACTCTTGGTGCTTCATTATTTTTTATGATTGTCGGTGTCATTTTCTGGGGTGGGTTTAATACCTCGATGGAAGTTACCAATACAATGGAATTTTGTATTTCCTGTCATGAAATGGAAGAAAATGTTTACAAGGAATACCAAAAGACCATCCACTACACTAATCGTAGTGGTGTACGCGCGACTTGTTCTGACTGTCATGTTCCTCGCCCATGGATACATAAAGTAGTCCGTAAAATTCAGGCCAGTAACGAGGTTTTCCATAAGGTTCTTGGTTCGATAGATACACCGGAGAAGTTTGATGCTAAACGATTAACATTAGCAAATAATGTCTGGCGTGGGATGAAAGCGACCGATTCTCGTGAATGCAGAAACTGTCATGATTTCGATTCAATGGCACCTGAAAGCCAGAAAAAACGTTCACGTAAACAACACGCATCAGCAATGGTAGAGGGTAATACCTGTATTGACTGTCATAAAGGAATTGCACACAAAAAAGTTCATGACCAACTCAGTGAAGAAGAGCTGGATGAAATGTCAAAACCTGTTGAAGGGGATAAGCGTCCAATTGCACCGCAGTGGCAGGCATTTATTGATAACGGTAATAAGCTGGTTAAGAAAACAGATGAGACTAAAGCTTCAGTTGAAACTGAAGCAGCCAGTACTTCTGAAAAAGTTGATGAAACAAAACCAGCTGAAGCTTCCGCAGCTAAATCAACAGCTTCAGCATCAACTTCAAATATAGATTGGAGTGGTGTAACAGCAGCAGAAGTACCCTTATTCTTCCCCGGTCAGGCTTCAATGGAGTGGGTACTTAAAGGTAGTGACCACGGTGGCAAACGTGCTGTTATGACGGGAGATCGTTGTTTTGATTGCCATGAAGAAGAAGAAGTTGATATTGGTGAAAAAATTGTGTCAGGTGAAAAACTTGAACCAACACCCATTCCTGGTAAACGTGGCAGCATACTGCTAAAAGTGCAGGCAGCACATGATGCTAACAATCTCTATATGCGCTTCCAGTGGGATGATACCAAACATGCTACTGCCCCCTTTGTTTCGGGTGGCAAGATGGATCCAAAAAACCCCATTAAATTTGCAATCATGCTGACAACAGATAGTGAAGAAAACCCTCAGGTTGAATTTGCTGAGCGTGCCGGCTGCTGGCAGACTTGTCATCATGATGCCAATAACATGCCTCATCAACCGGACAAAGCATTATTAAAATCAAGTCCGTTGGCGAAGCAACTTGATCTTAGTGGCGGCTTTACCAAGTACCTGAAAGAAAGCCGTACTGCGATTGAAATAGCCGGTAAAGATGGCAAAAAACGCGGTGGTTGGGACAAGCTGAAATCTAAAGCTGAAATAGAGGCTTTATTGAAGAAGGGCACATTCATGGACTTGTTACGTTACAAGTCTGGAACGGGTGAATCAGAAGATGGTTATATCCTTGCTGAACGTGTCATGACAGGTGGCCAGGGCGTAAACTTTACAGGTAGTCTGAAGGGTGGCGTCTGGACGGTTGAAATGACTCGCAAACTGACTTCTAAAGAGCTAGGTGATGTGAGTATGGTAACTGACCAAATGTATAATATTGGTTTTGCCATTCATGATGATTACAGTGATAGTCGTTTTCATCATATTTCTCTTGGCCTCAAGCTTGGCTTTGATGATGAAGATGCTGAAATTAATGCGATAAAAAAATAACTGTAAACCTACATGTTGAGGTGCAGTAAGACACGCTTAAAAGCCACGGGGTTAATGCCCTGTGGCTTTTTTTGTGTATACTCAAGTTTGATTTTTGCTTCTTTCAGGATAGCTTGAGGATAAAAAATGAAATTAAAATTGCTGTTGCTATTGTTTACGCTGACTGTCTTTAATCAAAGTGCATTGGCGGGTGGAGACAATAAGAAAAACAGTGATCCTCTGGTGATAATAAAAGCGTTTAAATTTATACCTCAGGAAATCACGATTAAACGTGGACAAAAAATAGTTTGGGAAAATCGTGAGAAACGTCAATATCACAGTGTCTGGTTTGAAGCGCTAGGTGAAGAGGAGCCGGAGGATTATTTATTCGCTGGTGATACTTATAAACGTGAATTTAAAACGGTTGGCAGCTTTCCTTATCGTTGTGGTCCACATCCAAAAATGACAGGTACGGTACACGTTATTGATTAAGTTATATGAAGAACGAACCCATCAAATATAGTCGACATATTTTATTTAAGTTTATTTTTACTGCTCTTTTCCTTTTTAGCTCGACGCAGTCATTTGCGCAAATAGCACCGGCTCATGGCGTAACAAAGCTATTTAAAACACACTGTGCAGAATGCCATAATGAGCAGCGGTTGGGGGGAGTAGGGCCAGTTCTACTGCCTGAAAACCTCAAATACCTACGCAAGCCCACAGCTATTAATATCATCCAAAAAGGCCGCGCAAAGACGCTCATGCCGGCATTTAAAAGCAAATTGAGTGACAAAGAAATACAATCTCTAGTTGAATTTATCTATACCCCATTAGCGAAAATACCTGCCTGGGATATGAAAAAAATTAAAACCAGCCACATTATTCATAATAAGCAAAACAACTTACCAAATAAGCCATTATTGAAAGTTAAGGATCAGCTTAATATATTTTTAGTGGTGGAAAAGGGAGACCACCATGTCACATTGCTTGATGGTGATACGTTTAAACCTGTGCACCGTTTTAAATCACGTTTTGCATTATATGGTGAGCCACAATTTTCACCTTCCGGGCGCTTTGTTTATTTTTCTTCACGCGATGGCTGGATCAGCAAATACGATTTATATAATTTGAAACTGGTGGCTGAAATTCGTGTAGGTATTAATACGCGTAACCAGACAATATCTGCTGACGGGCGGTACCTTCTGGTTGCAAATTTTTTACCCCATACTATGGTACTGCTTGATACGCGGGATTTAAGTCCGCTCAAACTATTCGAAGTGAAAAGTCTGCAAGGTAAATCTTCACGAGTAAGTGCCGTTTATACCTCGCCTCCGGGCAATAGTTTTTTTGCCGCGTTTAAAGATATCCCTGAGTTCTGGGAAATATCTTATGCTGATGAACCGCCACATGGATTCGGCATGTGGATGCATGATTATCGAGTGGATTCTGGTGAGAACACCAAGCTGCAACCTTTTCCGCTAAGACGAATTCTTGTTAATGATTATCTGGATGATTACTTTTTTGATGAAGACTATATCTCTTTTATTGGATTAACGCGTGCGGGTAAAGGTCAGGTAGTCGACATGGATGTAAGAAAAATTATTGTTCCTGAAATTACCTTACAAGGTAAACCTCATTTTAGTTCAGGCGTTAGCTTTGACTATAAAGGCCGAAAGGTATTGGCCGTACCTAATTTTAGAAAAGGCATTATTAGCGTGCTTGATATGGAAAGCTGGAAACTCATTAAAGAAATTAAAACTTTAGGTCCTGGTTTCTATATGCAGACGCATAAAAACTCTCCATATATCTGGACAGAAGTATTATTTGGACCCAATAAAGATGTAATACACGTGATTGATAAGTCCAGTCTTGAAATTGTAAAAACATTACGACCTGCACCTGGAAAAAAATCTGCCCATATTGAATTTACGCGCGATGGTAAACACGCCTTGGTGAGTATCTTGGAAAAGGAGGGTGCGATAATCGTTTACGACTCGCTAACGTTAAAAGAAATTAAACACATTCCGATGAATAATCCTTCGGGTAAATATAATGTGTTTAATCGGACAAGATACATTAAGACAAACGATTAACTATTATTATTTGTAGTAGCTCACGTCATTTGAAGAAAAGGAGTCATTGAAATTATTTGGGGTCGTTTCGTTTCAGTCCCCGCGAGTGGTAACGAGTCGATCTTGACTTGCTGTTAGGTGTTTTTGTCATTTGGTTTTCTTCGCTCACTTGTATTTACAACATAGTAGGCATAATCTACCAGTTATATCAAATAGCATGTGACCATATGAAAAACGACAACATCTATAAATCATGGCGCGACAAGCTTCTCTCAGTGATTAGCGAACAAGTTTGCAAGCCATGTACAGACAAGCGGAAAGAACAATATACTCTTGATTTCGATAACCCGTTAGTATGTGGTTGTTGTTGTAACCGTGTAGAGGACGTCCTTGATAATGCCAGAAAAATTGATGAAGACATCAAAAAAAACATAGAATAGTATTATCCGTTATTTAGCACCAAGTTGTTTTCGTGCCAACATTAATCGAATCTGCCCCCAATTATTTGTAGTAATCATATTGTGTTTTTCTAGTCATTTTTTCACCTCTAATAAATGTTTAATTAGATGTGTGCAAAACTAGGGGAGGTTCCTCCGCCGCTTTTCGGCGTCGATTTTAATGATTTGTTATATTTTATTATTGGTAGTGCGTCCATAGACGAATGACTTTTATTGTATTTTCTTTTTCGTATACTTGATAAACAAGACGATGTTGAATATTTATTCTTCGCGAATAGGAACCAGAAAGATCGCCTATTAATTTTTCATACGGAGGGGGATTTTGGTACGGGTTTTCCTTAATGATATTGATTAAATGTTTAGCTTTATCTTTTAAGCTGGCAGAAGATAATTTCTCTGCGTCTTTTTGAGCTTGTTTGGTGTAAACAATTTCCCAACTCACCAATCAAGCTCCTGAGAAGACTCAGAAATTTTTTCTGCCATTCCTTCTTTAATTGATTCTCTCATACCAGGTATAGAGAGCAGGTGAAGAGTTTCATTTATTGCTTTCCAATCACTTTCAGCAAGCAAGACAGCATTAGCCCTTTTACCGGTAATGAGGATAGGTTCATGTGTTGATGCTGTTTCATCAATAAGGTTATAAAGCTTAGAGCGTGCATCTGTGGCGTTTAATGTAGTCATTTGAAATACCTCTAAATATAGCGTACGTTAAGGCGTACGCTATGTCAAGGTGTGATTTTAAATATAACGAGACTGTAGAAAAACCCATAAACAGGTA
>JAGLTQ010000105.1 GCA_023135195.1 Gammaproteobacteria bacterium
GCTGGCGGAACCGGCGACATAGCCAAAGCAATGATTGATGGTCACAGAAAAGTCCTGCTGCTTGATCCTTCTGAAGAAATGATGTCTGTTGCAGAAAGTCGCCTTGGCAATGCCTGTAGTTATATTACTGCGGCAGCAGAAGACATCCCTCTTGAAGATAATAGCGTTGATGTACTGACCATTTCTTTCGGTATCAGAAATACTACGGATATAAAAAAGTCACTACAGGAAATAACACGGGTACTTAAACCGGGTGGTCACTTTTATTGCCTGGAATTTAGTACACCCTACGCCTGGCTACGCCCGTTCTATGATTTATGGTCACGAACCGTTATTCCACGATTAGGAGCATTGGTTGCCGGTAATCCGGATGCCTATACCTACCTAATCGAATCCATTCGAGAATTTCCAGCGCAGGAAGAAATGGCTGAAATGATACGTAGTGCGGGACTGGACAATGTTTCATACAGCAATATGACGTTTGGCATTGCCTGCATTCATCGTGGGGGAAAGCCGCTGTAGGTAAGTAAGATGACAGCAGCGTGTTACCAACATGAACAGACCGTCAAAACTTTAAAGTACAGATGGTTGTTCCTCGGTAATTGCTCCTACATTACCCTACTACCGTCCATCCATGGACATATGCGCATCCTGCGCTCACCACCATCTGTGGATAATTGCTTTTCTTCATACTGGCATTAATGGCCGATTGCAGATCAAGGTAATTAAAAATGCGATAACAACCGAATATAACTGACCAGTGCCTCGACATCGTCCTGATTAAGAATATCGCGCCAGGCTGGCATAAACCTCTGCTTGCCATCGAGGATGCTTTTGGCTATTTCTTCATTACTTAAGCTCTCAGTCTCGTTAGGGTTAGTGTGGTCCATCGGCATAATCCCCATCAGGCTCGTCATAATACCTTCACCATCACCCTCAACACCGTGGCAGACCTGGCAATACTTCTGATAGAGCTGCATGCCGTGCTCAGGATCGCCCATCAGTTGATGTTTGCTGCGACCCAGAAAACGCAAATAAGCAATCAAGGACTTGACCTGCGATTCAGTGAACACATCCTTCCACTCAGGCATGGCTTCACTGAGCAGGTTGTGGCGATCACGGCCTGTTATAGTCTGCCGACCTTCACCTGTAATGATCTTGGTGAGGATGGTATCACTTCTGGATCGCACCGTGGTATTCAGATTTGCAGGACTAATTTTCATCGCTTTTGCAAGAGGCCCATCCCCTTTGCCATCAGTTCCGTGACATAGCTGGCAGTAGGAAACATACAACCTTCTTCCCTCATACGCAGGTGCTGGATTAACCGCTGCTGCAGGGGCACTCACTCCAATGAGAGTCAGTAATACCACTGTGTGGATGATATTTTTCATGAATATTTCCCCAACTAAAATCATAGTTACCTTAAACATTAATCCCTATATGGCCTGATAGTCAACATAAACTGCACCTGAAATAACTTCTCTTGCAGAAAAAACTCAACAGCAAATAATAGAAAATCAGAATGCTTTGGAAAATACAGTTTTGCCAAGCGAAGAAGTTACAAAAAAACTGAAGCAACTTTCTATACACAATATAAAACAGGAAAATAATGGCCCAGACTTAAATTTACAACGATTATGGCCGTGTTGTGATCGCAGCTTTGCTTTTTATGATGCGATTGTAGAACAAGGCATTAATGAAGAAGTGATGCTAACAGCGCAAAACTAACGACTTCTGCTCTTGATCGCATTGGTATATTGAAAGAGGTTTTGAAAGAAGAATAGTCTCAAAATCTTAATAAATAAAGTCATATTTAGCGTTTATCTATTGGTACATACTTTCTGACTGGCTCACCGGTATACACCTGAGTCGGACGGAAGATACGATTATCACCGAGTTGTTCTCGCCAATGCGCTAACCAGCCTGCGGTGCGAGAAATAGCAAAAATAGCGGTGAATTGATCTGCGGGGATACCCATCTCCTGATAAAGAATACCGGAGTAAAAATCAACGTTGGGATAAACACCTTTTGCCGATAAACGATCATTACAAATTTTTTCAACCGCCTTGGCCGTTTCAAACATCGGGTTGATGTCGCCACCCCGCGCTTCAATAAATTCATCCACTAATTTTTCCAGGATAGTGGCTCGTGGATCTTTTGTTTTATATTCACGATGTCCCATACCCCAGATGACTTCTTTATTTTTTAACCTCTTATCAATATAAGCTTCGGCTTTATCGGGAGAACCAATCTCTTCTAACATTTCTAAAACTTTTTGATTCGCTCCACCATGTAATGGACCGGATAAAGCACCAATTGCCGCGGCAATTACATTAAACGGACTCGCTAAAGTAGACGCATTCACTAAAACTGAGAAAGTTGAAGCATTAATGGTATGTTCTGCGTGTAAAATCAAACAGACATCCATAATGCGCGCCAGCATGGGATCGGGCTCTTTACGAGTCAACATGTAAAGAAAGTTTTCTGCGTACGAGAGATCATCTCGAGGTTCTACAGGATCGTAACCATTACGGACGTGTTGCCACATTGCTACTAATGTCGCCATTCGAGACAACATTTTAACAGTCATGTTATGAATGTAATTCAAATCACGACATTCATCAGCACCAGTCAAACATTCGTTGCCCGCATAAAACATGCCCAGACTCGCCACTGCAGTTTGTAGCATATCCATTGGATGGCCACTTTCAGGCAATGTTTTCATTAAATCGCGAATATGATATTTAACGTGACGATTTTCTTTTAACTGTCGCTCAAAATCAGCCAGCTCATCTGACGTGGGTAAACGTCCATCCAGTAATAATAACGAGGTTTCTTCAAAACTACTTGCAGCAGCAAGCTGTTCAATAGGGTAACCGCGGTATGCAAGAATACCTTTCTCTCCATCAATCGCAGAGATATTAGATTTGGTAGCGGGTACTCCGGCTAGACCGGGAAGATATTCACTCATTGCTGGCTCCATTAAAGAACATTAACGATATAGCAAAACTTTTGAACATGTCATATTAAACAAGTTCATTAAAATTTGACTAACAATAACACTAATAAAAAAGGGAGTTTAACGCGCGCTAAACTCCCCTTCAAACACGATAGGAGATTGTTATATAGAAAAGGAAGATCCGCAACCACATGTTGTGGTGGCGTTAGGATTGTTTATCACAAACATAGAGCCTTCAAGGCTGTCTTTATAATCGACTTCAGAACCTTCAAGGTACTGGTAGCTCATGGGATCCACTACAACCGTTACACCGTCATTTTCAACAGTGGTGTCTCCATCTTGAATTTCTTCATCAAAGGTAAAGCCATACTGAAAACCAGAACAACCGCCACCCGTGACAAATACACGCAATTTAAGGTTTGGATTACCTTCTTCCACAATTAATTGTTTTACCTTATTAGCTGCACTATCGGTAAAAACCATGCCGTTATCTGTTACTGCTGCTGTACTACCCATGGTTTATCACTCCGCTTAAATATAAATTAAAATCTCGAATATAAATTGAAATAAATCTGAGCTGTTAATTAACCTCAACCCGGGATAAAAATTGCTCGTCATTCCCGCATGCTTTTAGCGGGAATCCAGTTACCCGAACTCTAGATTCCGGCTAAAAGCATGTCGGAATGACGATGTTTTCTGTATTCAGGCTAATTATCTAATAACCTAGTAATTTAATCAAGATTAAAGGCTACGCTTCTTCAGTATTTTCTTCTTCAGCAGAAGCTTCGCTAGTATCATTTTCAGCCTTATGCATTAGTTTACCATTTACTTCTGCACCCATCGCCATCTCTATCAAACTATAATAAACATTTCCGTGTACTCGCGCTTGCGCGGCAAGTTCAACATGACCTGTTGCGTGCACATCGCCGATTACCGAACCATTTACCACCACGTTTGGCACTTTTACTTCACCTTCGATGGTTCCACGCTCACTCAAGGTTAATACTGAATCATCGCCATTTTCAGCAACCACGCTGCCTTTTACGGTGCCATCAATATGCAAACCACCACTAAAATATACATCACCATGAATTTCTGTATTCTGCCCAATCAGTGAGTCAATGTGCGCTGTTTGTTTTGGTTTCTTATTCTGTCCCCACATGGGTTTATTTCTCCTCAATTGACCATTCAATGGTTTTTTCTATCATATCGCGCTGTCTGCCACGCGGTAATATTTGTACTTTTACACGAAGTAATGAGAATCCCTTAGGAAACTCAACCACACCTTCAACATTTTGAAAATATTTAAAGCGATAATTTAAATCTTTTGTCTTTTTAGTCGTGACTTCTTTCAGCTTCAGTATTTTTGACTCACCTTCTAACAGGCCATCAAACTGTAATTTTACCTTCCCGCTAATCAAGCGGCTATTTTTTAGTACCTGCGTCAGTACAACTTTATAACGATAACTTCTCGTTTCACCATTTTGCGTCAAAAGAAAGTTCTGTAAATAAAGCCCGGAACTGGAGTCTTTGGGTGAAACAATGCCCCGATAAAAAGCCAGCTCCTCTTTATGCTCAAGGATTTCAGCCTGTAAAACCTTTAATGTGGTATCCAGCTCATTGTAGGCTTTACGTTCAATTTGTGCAGCACGTTGAAGAACGGCTTTGTCTTCACGCAAACCTTCAATTCTTTTTTCCAGATGAGCCTGGGTATCGAGCAAACCTTTAATCTCATTTCCCGTATCACGGCTGTCATAGCCCGCAAGATAACGTCCATAATCAAATAATGTCCAACCACCAATTAACAAGACCAGAACAGTAATTCCCCAAATAAATTTACTTTTCCAGGGTCTGTGTGCTTTTACAACTAAATTCATTAAGGCACCAACGCAATGGCCGTTAATCCGGCGTCTTCATTTAAACCAAACATTATATTCATATTTTGCACTGCCTGCCCTGCTGCGCCTTTGACCAAGTTATCAATTACCGAAAGAATTACCACGGTATCGCCATCCTGAGGTACATGAATTGCTATCCGACAGACATTTGCACCTTTTACTGTGCGAGTTTCAGGGAAGCTGCCAGCCGGCATGACATCAACAAAAATTTCGTCGGCGTACTGTTTTTCATAAAGTGACTGTAATTGCCCCACCGTATTTTTATCTTTTAGCCTGGCATAACAGGTTGCATGAATACCCCGAATCATAGGGACTAAATGTGGCACAAAGGTCAAACCAACATCGGCTTTATTCGCTAACGCGAGCCCTTGTTTAATTTCAGGCAAATGCCGATGCCCAGCCACACCATAGGCTTTAAAGCTTTCACTGCTTTCAGCTTGAAGAAAAGCAACTGATGCGCCTCTTCCGGCACCACTAACACCCGATTTTGCATCCGCAATCAAATTATCCGTATCAATCAAACCATTTTCAATTAACGGTAAAAGAGCAAGTTGAACTGCGGTTGGATAACAACCCGGATTAGCAATAAGCTGTGCTTTTTTAATTTCAGCCCGATTCACTTCAGGCAAGCCATAAACAGCTTGTTCGACCAGTTCGGGACAGGCGTGATCCATGCCGTACCATTTTGACCATTCATCAATGTCTTTAATTCTAAAATCTGCGGCGAGATCGATAACCTTAACACCAGCATCAACCAGCTCTCTTGCCATAGTCATGGCAATACCATTCGGTGTGGCAAAAAAGACCAAATCACATTTTTTGAGCACAGCCATATTAGGCTCAGAAAAAGCCAAATCAAGATAACCACGTAAATTGGGGTACATATCAGCAACAGGCAGGCCTTTTTCAGAACGAGAAGTGATCGCCTGAATCTCTACTTCAGGATGCGCTGCTAACAAACGCAGTAATTCTACGCCTGTATAACCTGTTCCACCTACGATGCCGACCTTAACCATGATATTGCCTTGCTTTTGAATCTGGTTGATTAAAAAACGTAATGATAAAGGATATAGGCCTAATACAAAAGAAAAAGCCCCGACCAAAAGGCCGGGGCTTATCTTTTTACCTAACTACTAACTAAACTTTAGAACAGAACAAACAACTGTGCAGAAATTTTGTCTTCTATAGTTGCCGCAACCTTATTAGGTGGGGCAGCCGACGGAAATGCTGGTGCATTAAATTCACGCATTTCATAATTTACAAGTAATTTAGTTTTCTTATTGAATTTATACTGCAAACCTAAAGTAGTCGTAACATAATCACGTTGTGCAGCTGCTGCTAAGTTAGTTACACGATTATACACATCATAGCGAACATCCAATTCAATTTTAGGCGTAATTTTGTAACCAAAATCCAGGTAATAACCCGAAGATTTACCTGTTGGAGCCATTGTAAACTGAGCTACTTCACCTGAACCAGATGTACTCACGGCACCAGGAACACCACCGGCAGTTGAGCCAGTAAAGATCATACCATCGGCTGCAATATACTCAGTCCAAAAACGAATTTTATTTCTTTGATAGATAAAGCCTAAACCAGAAAGGTTACGATCATATGTTTTTTCTGCACTTTCTAGAGAGCCACCTGCATCCAGAATTGCTGAACTATATAATGTTCTTTTGCCTTTAGTACTCCAGGCCAGGAATTTCATATGATCACGCCATGGACCTTTCCCAGAAAACACCTTTTCTGAAGACCAATATGCAGTTGTATCATAACTATTATCACGGTTGTCCATGCCAACACCGCCATTACCCAAAAGAACAGCATAACTATGTTCCCATGCTCCTGATTTAAAAGTATCAAATAACTGAATGCCCGTGTCACGTACCGCTACTGCACTACCACGGAATTGTGTTTGTAAATCACCATTACAAAAACGTAAATAATTTGCACCTGAGGTGCCTGGAATACATGCAGTAGTACCATCAGTCCAGAAATGACGTTCAATTAATTGCTGATTACCAACATTACTTGGATTAATATAATTAAAAGTCATGATGCCCTGATAAAGTTCTTCTGCCATGGGTACTTTCATTTGACCAACACGTACTCGCATACCTTTAATATGATTTAAGGTCACCGAGGCATCAGATAATTTTACGCTACCACCACCACCGCCTGGTGAAGTAATACCATTATTACCCATTTCAGCTAAAAGAAAATAATTCACTTTATTATCTAATGGCAGTGCAACACCACGTACACCCAAACGAGCACGCATAATTTGGAATGTAGAATTACTGGCTAGATTTGGTTGATGAGTATTAAACTGCGAGTCTTGCCCTGCAAATTTATCTGCCGCTGGGTTACCAGTTGTAGGTAGTTTTGTGTTTCCTGATTGCAAATATGTTGGTTGTAAAAAACCCCATACTTTAGCTCGTGGTGCCTGATCAGCACGTTCTGTACCTTGCAGCATTAGCCAGTTAGCGGCATTTGCTGTTGTCATCGCACCGCCTAACAAGGCTGTGCATGTTGCAGCGAGTGCAACTGTTTTAAAATTCTTCATTTTTATAATTCCCCTAAATAATTTCTTATTTTTTATATTTTTAAGGTTTAACTTTTTTATTGATTAATTATATTTATGGTTTAACCCGATTTAAGGCTTAACCAGGGTATAACCTTTTTTAACCAAATCAATAATACGAACCACACCTGCACCTACTGTAACTGCTTTAGAATTAAGTACTGGTTTATGGCCGAGTATTTTACCCATATTACGAGTTGTATTTGCACAAGCGCTAAAAGTTACACCAGCGCCAGCTAAAGCTGCGATACGACCTTTATTCGCATTTTCAGCAAATAACAAACGTAAACCCGGACCAAAAGCAACAATTTCAACATCAACTGAATCCTGGCCGTAATGTTTAATGATATTGCTAGCGACATTAAGTACTAATGTTTGCTTGAATGGATTGGGATCACTGATTTGTAAAACGATTTTTGCATCAGCAAAAGATTTAGCAGCAATCGCCTGACTGCCGACAAATGGTGTTACCAGTACGACTAAAAGCGCAAAGGCCTTTATAAGATTTGACTTCATTGGATTCCCCCCTCGAGGATGATTTTTATTAACGAGTTATCTCGTCTTATTATTTAGACTGATTCTATTTATGTGTGTAATGAATAGAATTTGCCTTAATATTAAGACGGTATCTCCGAGAGCTTTATTCCCAATATTTAACTTCTTTTCATTTTTATGTCTTTTCTGTGGAATAAAGAGGCATTTTGCAACGTCTTACCAGGTAGACAGCATTGATCATGTAGTCCCTTTTTATTTGCGTATAAAATAGAACTCATGAAAGCAATCGAATTTATCTGTCCAAGCTATAGTGGTGCTACCTATAAAAAGCAACTGGAAGAAATGCGTCCACGCTTATATAAGGTTGCATATTCCTGGTGTCATGCTGCCGATATAGCAGATGACCTGGTTCAGGACACGGTGGTGAAAGCAATACGTAATGCAAACTCATTACGTGATATAAAAAAGATGAATAGTTGGTTGTTTACCATTTTAGCGAATTGCTGGCGTGACTATTTAAGACAGCAAAAACCAACTGAAGATATTGATGAATGTATTTTTACCAATGATGACACACCCGAATTAGCTCAAGAAAGGCAGAACATTACCGATATAGTTCAACAGGCAGTGGCAACATTACCGCAAGGTCAAAGACAGGTTTTATCTCTGGTTGATCTGGAAGGTTTTTCCTATGCCGAAGTCGCAGAAATTATTGGTATACCAACAGGGACAGTAATGAGTCGTTTAAACCGGGCAAGAAAAGCATTGTCTGAACTGTTGTTAGAACTAAAAGAACAAAATGTACTCACACAAAGTACACAAATCAGGATCGTGAAATAAGAATGACTAAAATAAATATGCATGATAAAAAACAATACTCTGATGAGCATTTGAATGCATTCATTGATGATCAACTTGATACGACTGAAAAAGCAGAAATACTTGACGCTATACGACATGATGCTGAACTCAGCCAACGCGTATGTAAGCTGCAAAAATTACATAACCTGATACAGCTTTCTTATCAAAGTGTTGAAGTACCTGAGCGCCACAAAGGAACAAAAAATTTAACGCCATCAGTAAAATTTAAGTGGTTTGCTGCGGCGTCCTTTTTTCTTGCAATTGGATCTATTGCCGGCTGGGTATCACATCAATCATTGAACCAAAACAGTCTTACTGATATTGCACAAATCACTCAAAATCCAGCAACAACAAATAATGCAGAACAATGGAAGTTAATGTTACATGTCAGCACAGCAGATCCACATCGATTAAATATTGTGCTCAATGAAGCGGAAGCATTATTAGAAGAATATGCAAAGTCATCGCGTAAACTCAATCTTGAAATATTAGCGAATAGTGAAGGCATGGCATTAGTGACCAATAATGGTAAAAGCTATAATAAACACCTGCAAAAGTTACAACAAAAATATGAAAACCTTGCTGTGATGGTTTGTGGAGAAACACTAAAAAGAATTCAACAAGTGAAAGGTAAAAAGCTTAAGCTTTTACCCAATACGACCATTGTTCCATCTGCAATAAATCAAATCGTTAATCGCCAACAAAATGGCTGGTCTTATATTCGGATTTAAGCCGTTCAAATACTCAAAGTCAAAACCCAACGCAAAAAAATCGCAAAGTTAAAATAATGTTTTTTGTAGGTTTTCTTAACGAGCAAAGCGACGAAGCCAACAAAACCACCTGCAACCAATAACTTTCACTAAACAAATTAGTACTGCGTTGGCCTGAAGCTTCCGCACCTCGACAACTGCTCCTGCGTTG
>JAGLTQ010000106.1 GCA_023135195.1 Gammaproteobacteria bacterium
AATGGACAATTTAATGACGTTACTGGGTATCGACACGGGTGGCACATTCACTGATTTTATTCTTTATCAGGAAGGAAGCCTGATTACGCATAAAGTGTTATCAACACCTAAAGCGCCTGAGCTAGCCATTTTGCAAGGTATTAAAGACCTCGGATTAATGGATACTGAGCTAACTGTTGTACATGGTTCTACTGTTGCGACAAATGCAGTGTTAGAAGGTAAAGGGGTTAGTACTGCATATATTACAAATCATGGTTTAGGGGATGTTTTATCGATTGGTCGTCAGACTCGGTGTGAACTGTATAACCTGCAACCGAATAAAAATGCGCCTCCTATCACTAAAGAATATTGTCTTGAAACGGGTGGACGCCTATCTGCTACTGCAGAAGTGATTGAGCCTTTAAGCCAGCAACAGTTGGAAGAATTGGTAATTCAACTTAAAAAATTAGCACCACAAGCGGTAGCCATTAATTTGTTATTTTCATATTTGGATGATGCGGCTGAGAAACGCATCGCTGAAATTATCCCCGCAAATATTTTTGTTTCTCGTTCTTCTGAGGTCTTAGCCGAATATAAAGAATATGAACGTGGTATCGCAACATGGCTCAATAGTTATGTTGGTCCCCTGGTTCAGGGTTATTTGCAGCGATTACAGGGTGCTTTACCTAATGCCACTGTCGCTGTAATGCAAAGTGCAGGGGGTACGATTGCCGCCGAACTTGCCGGGCAACAGGCAGTGCACATGTTGTTATCCGGACCTGCCGGTGGCCTGGCAGCAGCAAAATACATGGGAGATATAACTTCACAGCAACGACTACTCACTTTTGACATGGGTGGCACCTCAACCGATGTAGCGATGATTGATGGTGAGTTACAGTTAAGTAATGAAGGCGAAATTGCAGGTTATCCTGTTGCTATTCCAATGGTGGATATGCATACCATTGGTGCGGGTGGTGGTTCAATTGCCAGTATTGATGCCGGTGGTTTATTGCAAGTGGGGCCAGAGTCAGCAGGTGCTGATCCAGGGCCTGCGTGTTATGGCAAAAGTGGGCAACTTCAAGATTTGCTGGCTACGGTTACTGATGCTAATTTAATGTTGGGACGCTTACGCCCTGATGCCTTTTTAGGTGGTGGCATGAGCCTGGATATAGAGGCTGCACGACAAGCGATTAAACCCATTGCAGAAAAACTTAAACTTTCTATTGAGGATGCTGCTGCAGGTATTATTAGTATTGCCAATGAACACATGGCGCATGCTTTACGTGTAATGTCGGTACAACGTGGCATTGATCCACGGGAATTAAGTTTAGTTTCTTTTGGTGGTGCAGGTGGTTTGCATGTTTGTGCCTTAGCCGATGCGCTAACCATGCAGCATGCCATGGTGCCACGTTATGCTGGTGTACTATCTGCATTAGGTATGCTGGTTGCACCACGTGCACGACAGTTATCTCAAACATTTAATAATTTATTAAATAAGTTAAACAATGAAGAAATAAAACTGCGTTTCACAAAGCTGTATCAGAAAGGTATATCAGAATTGCAGCAGGAAGGTGTTGCTGAAAAAGATATTGTTGCTGAATACAGTCTGGATTGCCGTTACTTTGGACAATCTTATTTCTTAAATGTGAAATGGTTAGACATAGGATCTGCAGTAAAAGACTTTCAGGCCTTACATGAAAAACGTTACGGCCATCAACTTGAATTGGATGTTGAGTTAGTAAATTTACGCTTATCGTTAAAAAGTAAAACTGAAGATATTCAACTGCCGTTACTTGAGAAAAGTAAAACTATTCAAAAAAATAATGTTGTAAAATTAGTCGGAATAGAAAAGGATGTGCCGGTCTTTAATAGAGATGATTTATCTTGTGGTGAAAAACTAATAGGGCCTGCTTTAATTACAGAAACTGTTTCGACAACATATCTTGCGCCGGGCTGGACTTGTGAAGTTGATAAAAGCGCCTGCTTACTTTTGCAGAAAGTTAAATGAAATTAACTGTTAGCGACGAGCGCCATTGCATCATTACTCCAGATGACAGCATTAAAATAAGATTTTTGTATAACTGTTGCATCTAAATCTTGAAACTGTACTGCCTTCCAATCAGCGCGTTCAAAAGCAAGGCAACATTTTAATGCTTCACCGATAACACCTTCTTGTTTTAATAAAGCATTTTTAAGTTCAGGCGAAAGAGGTAGTTGTGCCACAACATCTTCCATTGAACTATCCATTAAGGCATCGATAACAGAGAAAAGTCCTGCAGTAAAAAATGTATCTTTCATTTTTTTATCAAAGTTTAAAGCGAGCTCTTCACACATACGTGCACGTATAATGGCGATTATGAGTAAATCATGAGGTTTATCATCAATGTTCGACATAAGCATAAGGTTAGCCAGGCTACGAATAGTATTCAGGCCAAGCATAACAATAGCATGATGAATTGAGTTAACTTCACGTTGCAGCGCAAAGGCAGCAGAATTAATGTATTTTAATAAACGAAATGATAACGCTAAATCCTGACTAATGAGTTCTTCGAGTTTTTCTATATGAACTTCGGGATCTTGTAATTGTGCGAGTAAGTTAATGATAGTTATACGATTAGAAGGAGCACGTTGACCTTCCACAATTTTGGGTTCACAAAAGAAATAACCCTGAAAATAATCAAAGCCAAGTTCTGTGCATAATTCATACTGTTCTTGAGTTTCAACTTTCTCGGCAAGCAAACGTAGATCATACTGACGTAGTTTTTTTACATGCTCACGTAGTCCTTGCTCATCAAGCTGCAATATATCAATTTTTATAATGTCTGCAATTTCAATTAATGGCAGCATATTGTCGTGATAAATAAAATCATCTAAAGCAATCAAATAACCACTATCAGATAATTTTTGAACTGCAGTAACAAGTTCATCAGTAACTTTAATATCTTCAAGAATTTCAAGAACTAACTGATTAGGCAAATTAGGTATTTTAAATTCGCCAACTAAAAAATCATAAGTGAAATTTATAAATGCAGGTTGATTGCCAACGAGTTGATCCAGCCCAATTTCTGTAAGCGCGTTAAGCATGACAATGGTGGTAGCATGATTGGCATTATGTTCACCAACAAAGGCTTCATTGTGTTCTGCGTTACTGCGAGA
>JAGLTQ010000107.1 GCA_023135195.1 Gammaproteobacteria bacterium
AGCAAGGATGCGGTAGCTTCAGGCCGACGCGGTACATAAACATCAACTACTATCCTTAATTAACTCATTCGTTTAACTATTAATAATGTTCTTTCGTTTGAGTTCTTCGTCGGCCTGAAGAGCCGACCTACAAAATTCAAAATCATTATTAATCGAGAGGTTTACCCCAACCACCGCCACCGGGTGTTTTAATTGTTAGGCAATCGCCTTTATTCACATCAAAACAAATCTTAGGTGTTATTGGTTTTCCATTTAACAGGTTTTGTCCACAACCACCATCAATACCGTTGTTTAGTCCCCAAGGAGAGTGTAAACGTCGTTCTGTTAATAAGGTTACATTGGCAGATTTCAAGAATTCAAATTCACGTATCAATCCATCTCCACCCTTATGTAATCCTATGCCTCCTGAATCTTTTCGAATAGCATATTGTTTTATACGAACAGGATAGCTTGTTTCCATTACTTCAATCGGTGTATTACGCGTGTTGGTCATGTGGGTTTGTACGGCATCTAAACCATCACTGTTAGACCCCGCCCCCATACCACCGCCAATCGTTTCATAATAATCCCATGCTGGATTATCTACACCATGCTTTATAGATCCCATAGCAAGGTTATTCATGCTGCCATGACTTGCAGCTGGAATTTTATCTGGCAAGGCTTGAGCTAATGCACCCATTACCACATCAACAATACGTGTGCTTGTTTCAACATTTCCTGCGGCTACCGCTGCAGGTCGTTTTGCATTAAGTAAACAGCCTTCAGGTGCTTCAATACATATTGGTCTAAAACTTCCTGCGCACGCCGGTGTTTGTTTTGGCATTAAACATCTGAAGACATAATACACTGCAGCAGCGGCAACCGATAAAGGACAATTTATATTTCCTTCTGTCTGATCTGTTGTGCCTGTGAAATCAACATGTACATTATGATCTTTAACATTAATCGTAGCTGAAATTTTTAAATCAAAATTCCCTAAGCCATCATCATCCATAACATCACTGAATGTATATTCACCATCGGGAATTTCACTGATAACACTTTGTGCTAACCGTTCACCATAATCATTCAATTCTAATAATGCAGTTAAGAAGGTTGTTTCACCTAAAGAAATCATTAATGATTGCAAACGCTCTACACCGGCATGGTTTGCACTGATTTGTGCAGAGAAATCACCCTGCGCTGCTTTGCCACTACGAATTGATCCAAGAATTTTTGCCATGAAAGTTTCATTCATTTTGCCCTGTTTAATTAAATGGGTCGGCGGAATAATTAAACCTTCTTCATCCAGACTTTTAGACAAAGGCATTGAACCGGGAGAGTCTGCGCCAATATCAGCATGATGTGCGCGGTTGGCAATAAAGGCTAATAACTTACCAGCAATATAAACAGGCGCAATCAAAGTGATATCCGGTAAATGCGTGCCACCTAAAAAAGGATCATTCACAATCACCATATCGCCATCATGCCAATCTAACCGACTAACAATATTTTTCATGGCATACGCCATGCTGCCTAAATGCACCGGGATATGAGCGGCTTGAGCACAAAGAGCTCCATCTGCATCAAAAACAGCACAAGAAAAATCGAGGCGATCACGAATATTGGGGGAAAAAGCAGCGCGCTGTAAAACGGCTCCCATCTCGTCACATACAGCATCAAGACGGCTGTTAAAAAGGCTGAGTTCTATACTGTTCAAAATAGGAGCTTCAAAGTCTTTGTTTTATAAGGATATTAAGGCTTATTGTAACACCTAAAGAGTAAGTTCTATTAATAAGTCGTGCCTGAAACATAATACTGTAGTAAACTACTCGGTAAATATTTAATACATCTATATAAAAAATAATTAGGGGAATTCTACATGAATCCATTAACGTCTATTAAAGGCACAATCATCACCGGCTTCATATTAGCTGCAATTATCGTTTTCGCTGGTGGTATGACCGGTTTTAACGCACTTAATCTTGAAATTTGGTTCCACGTATTAGCTGGTGTTATTTGGATTGGTTTACTTTACTACTTCAACTTCGTTCAAGTACCAGGTGTTGGTGCTGCTTTAGCAGAAAAAGACAGTGGTGGCCCAGGCCCTGCTGCAATCAATAAATATATCGCTCCTAAAGCATTACTTTGGTTCCGCATGTCTGCTGCTGTTACCTGGTTAACCGGTGTTGGTGCATTAGAAGGCATGGGTGGAGCAATGGGTGCCTTTACTTTCTCTGCTGGTATGGAAGTTATTGGTCTTGGTGCATGGTTAGGTACAATTATGTTGTTCAACGTTTGGGTTCTTATTTGGCCAAACCAACAAAAAATCCTGGGCATGAAAGAAGCGACTGCTGATGAAATTGCTAAAGCAAAATTTGTTGCATTGATGGCTTCACGTACAAATACTGTACTGTCTATCCCGATGTTGTTATGCATGATCGGTTATGGACACGGCTTAACTTTCTAAAGAAAAAGCTACGTCCTCAAAACCACGGGGGACACAGGGAGCACGGGGATATTTTTCCCTGTGTTCTCCGTGTTCTCCGTGGTTTTTTGCTTTTAAATTAAGCAAATATTTGCTGAAATAGCATTCTAGGGCTAGAATTAGTCTTTAGTGGCGGGCCGTCTTCAACAACGGGCTGCCTTTTTATTTCTGAAAACTGGATTTCGCTGGATATCACATGACCGACACATTAATGCATAACTATGCACCCTTCCCCGTTAACTTTGAAAAAGGTGAAGGTGCCGTACTGTGGGACACAGAAGGTAAAACGTATCTGGATGCATTAGCAGGCATCGCCGTTTGTAGTCTCGGTCACGCACACCCAGCCGTAACAAAAGCAATTTGTGATCAAGCGGGTAAGTTAGTACACACCTCAAATATTTATGGCATCAGTAACCAGAAAGAACTCGCAGATAAACTGACCCAGCTGTCTGGTATGGATAATGTGTTTTTTAGCAACTCAGGGGCAGAAGCCAATGAAGCGGCCATTAAACTTGCCCGGCTTTTTGGTCATAGCAAAGATATCGATCAACCTGCGATTATTGTTATGGAAGGCAGCTTCCATGGTCGGACAATGGCAACGTTAACAGCAACGGGTAACAGAAAAGTACACGCTGGCTTTGAGCCTCTTGTACAAGGATTTATACGGGCACCTTATAACGATATCGAAGCCATTAAAAATATTGCTAAAAATAATCCTAATGTTGTTGCGGTACTTGTTGAACCTATTACAGGTGAAGGTGGAATTAATATTCCCGCAGATGATTACCTTAATCAAATCCGTGAGATTTGTGACGAAAATAACTGGTTAATGATGTTAGATGAAATTCAAACCGGTATGTGTCGGACAGGACAGTGGTTTGCTTTTCAACATAACAACATCACCCCGGATGTAATGACCTTAGCTAAAGCGCTTGGTAATGGTGTACCAATTGGTGCCTGTTTGGCAAAAGGTGAAGCAGCTAAATTGTTTCAACCTGGAAACCATGGTTCAACCTATGGCGGTAATCCTTTAGTTACTTCCGCAGCATTAGCCGTTATAAAAACATGTGAGCAAGATAAACTTGCAGATCGTGCTGCCAGCCTAAGTGATAAAATAGTTGCCGGCTTTAAAGATAGCTTAAAAAATCTTGATGCGATTGTTGAAATCAGAGCAAAAGGTTTAATGATAGGCATTCAACTTGATCGGCCTTGTGCTGAACTTGTTAAAGCCGGACTTGATGCTGGCATTTTAATTAATGTTACTGCCGGTGATGTAGTGCGGTTATTGCCGCCACTGATTATTTCAGATGAACAAGCAGATCAAATTGTAAAAATGGTTAGCGAACTTATTCGTGCTTTTATAGAAGAATAGATACAACAACATTGTAGGTTCGAAATTTTGTACATGGATGTACTTATGCAGCGATGGCAAGGAGGCCTTAGAGCTGCCATTCGAACCTACTACAGAACAATATTTAATTTATAAAAACTTTTAAGAAGAATATTATGACTCAACATTTTTTAACACTAATGGACTTAGATAAGGCGACTTTAAAGCAGCTTATTACTCGTGCTATCGAGCTTAAAGAAATTCAAAAATCAGGTGAGATTTTTGAGCCGCTTAAAAATAAAGTACTAGGTATGATTTTTGATAAAGCCTCAACTCGCACCCGTGTTTCTTTTGAAACAGGTATGGCACATTTTGGTGGTCATGCTATTTTTCTTTCTCCTCGAGATACTCAGTTTGGTCGTGGTGAACCCGTTGAAGATAGCGCTCGCGTTTTATCACGCATGGTTGATTGCATTATGGTGAGAACATTCGATCACGAAATGTTAGAAACCTTTGCTGAACATTCTAATGTACCTGTTATTAATGCGTTAACGGATATGTACCATCCTTGTCAGTTACTTGCAGATATGCAAACTTACTTTGAACATCGTGGTGATATTACAGGTAAAACAGTTACCTATATCGGTGATGGTAATAACATGTGCCACTCTTATATGAATGCAGCACGACAGTATGGCTTTACATTAAATGTTGCTGTACCTGAAGGATATGATCCTGATGCTTCTTTATTGGAAGAAACAAAAGATTACGTCAATATTTTCCGTAACACTAAAGATGCCGTAGCCGGTGCCGATATGATCACTACCGATGTATGGGCGAGTATGGGGCAAGAAGAAGAGCAAGCTATTCGTGAAAAAGCCTTTGCGGATTTTCAGGTCAATGACGAAGTCATGGCGCTCGCGAATAGAGACGCTATCTTTATGCATTGCTTACCGGCTCACCGTGAAGAAGAAGTAAGCACCTCGGTTATTGATGGTCCACAAAGTGTTGTATGGGATCAAGCAGAAAATCGTTTACATGCTCAAAAGGCATTACTTGAATTATTAATGATAAAAAAATAGGCTAGTCTATACTTAAACACAATCTTCTGGTGTTTTAACTGGAGATTGCTTCGTCGCCAATAAAGAACCTGGCTTCTCGCGATGACAAAAAACTACAGGTCATTGCACTTAATGAACCGCTACGCGTTTCGTTCAGTATTACCTCAACGTGTTCTACACGTTCTGGCATCGAGCAATAAAATGACGGTGGCAATCTCTACATATTACTCCTTACTTTAGCTCATAAAAGTGATATTAAAAATTATGCTGAATCGTTTTGTTCTACCTTTAATTATTCTCTCTCTTGCATCATCTACCATCTTAGCGGGTGAACTAGACGACGGCTTCAAAGCTTTCACCGCAGGTAACTATGAACAAGCTTTACGTTTATGGCTGCCGCTTGCTGAAAAAGATGATGACAAAGCGCAATATAATTTAGGGATTTTGTATCAAAAAGGTTTAGGTGTTGAAAAAAACATTAAAACTGCTTTTATTTGGTATAAACGTGCATCTGCAAACGGCAATACCGATGCCATGTATAACCTTGGCATAATGTATGACCATGGCAAAGTCATTTATCGCAGCCCAAAAGATGCAACCAGGTGGTGGAAGCAAGCCGCTGAACTCGGCAATGAATTTGCACAATTTAATATTGCTGTTGAATATGCTTATGGCAGAATGCTTGGTAAAGATGTTGATAAAGCCATAATGTGGTGGAAGAAATCAGCAGCACAAGGTAATAAAGATTCACGAGCGGCTTTATATAAAACTTACTCTGAAGGTTTATTTGGTATAACGGCAAACCCACAAGAAGCTAAACGCTGGAAATAAAAAAACGCCCCTTAAAGGTAATGCCGTTCACTTAAGAATATAAATAGTTCCCTCCCCTTTAAGGGGAGGGTTAGGGAGGGGGAATAAAAGCAAATCCTTAACTGATCAGCATTACCATAAAGGAGCGTTAAATTTAATCTAATAATAGAGCAACTCCTGTCACTTTATTATTTATCCTAACTATTTATAATTATAGAAGTTCAAAATATATTGGTAACATCCTTGTTACCGTTCTCCTCCATGTATTCTTTGCAACTAACTTTAGAATTTCAGAATGTAACCTGCTGAAATAGTCGTGTTTTCTTTTTGTGTAGTGGCATTTTCTTCTGTAATAGTATTGTACATCGCATATACAGTGCCTTTTTTACCTACTTTATGATCAAAGCCAACTGATAATTGTGTGCCTTCCAAAGCTGTAGTAGCACTATCCTTAACAGTGATATATTGGGCTTTTAGCTTGTTTTTGCTACCCATTTTCATGTTGAAGCTCAGCCCTAACCAATCTTCTTTTGCTGCTACTGCATCTGGAGCTTCAACACCAGACTGAGAAAGCAAACCAAACTGCATGTCACCTACTTTATACGTTGCAACTAAACGTATTAAAGAAGCTTCAGCAGCACCGGCTGTATCATCATAAGAGTCATGTGCAACGGCAACATATAATGGACCCGCATTATACGATACTGCGATAGACGTAGTGTCTGCGATACCTTGACCGCCCGTTGTACCATCTCCCTCACCAGGAATAAGCTGTACATTAACACCAACATCAGCAAATTTACCCAGATAAGTAATTGAATTTAAGTTACGATTTTCACCATCTTCATCACCTGCATTTTTTAAATCACCAGCAGTATCACCAAACTGATCAAATTTACCTTGAGCCATTTTTAATGGAGAATCATGACGACCTAAACGGACTTCACCAAAACTACCTTTTAAACCAAGGTAAGTATTACGACCAGCAAAAGTAGTCGTACCCTCTTCTACAGCAATTTCAGATTCAAATTTATAAGTACCCGTTAAACCAGCATCTAAAGGAATTTGACCTTTAAAACCTAGACGAGAAGCATTGCTTTCTAAAAGCCAGTTATCATTTACAGTACCGAGCTGGTCATTTTGAGAAAGGCTTAAATGTAATTTACCGTAAACTTCAAGTTTTTTATCGGCAACTTCAACTGCGTGAGCAGAAACCATTGGTAAAGCTAAACCCGCAACAACTGCAACGGCAATTAATTTTTTATTCATGAGTAATCCCCAAGTTTTATTTAAAAATAAGACAATTCACTGTTTGTCTTTTAACGGGGAGAAGTTTGAAGGTGAAATGTGACAGGCAGATAACAGATATATGACAATAAAATGAAAATATCGTACTTATTTACTAACTAACCTGAATACATAAAACGCCGTCATTCCGGCATGATTTTAGCCGGAATCTAGAGTTCAAGTAATTAGATAAATTAAATTGCACACTAGTTTGTAAATGAGTTTAGTTCTCATTTGTGTATAAAGGTTGTATTATTCCTTATATGAAACCCCTGCTCGAATTAAAAAATATTGAATGCCAGCATCGTGGACACACTGTTGTGCAGGATATGTCATGTCATATTAATGAAGGTGATTTACATTGCCTGTTAGGTCCAAGTGGCTGCGGTAAAACAACCGCTTTACGTGCAATAGCAGGATTTCAACCATTACATCATGGTGAAATTATTCTTAATAATGAACGTATCTCTTACCCCGGCTACACTAAAGCCCCGGAAAAACGTCATATCGGCATGGTTTTTCAAGATTACGCATTGTTCCCGCATATGAATGTGAATCAAAATATTAGTTTTGGTTTGCGTAATCAATCTGAAAAAGAAAAACAGCATACGACAGATAAAATGCTTGAAGTGGTTGGGCTCTCTGGCTATGGAGAACGTTATATTCACGAGCTCTCAGGCGGTCAACAGCAACGTGTCGCTTTAGCGCGCGCCCTTGCGCCCGAACCTAAACTGATATTATTAGACGAACCCTTTTCTAACCTTGATATCGAGATGCGTGATCGCCTGAGTAGAGATGTTCGTGATATTTTAAAATCACGAGGTGCAACTGGCATATTAGTAACGCATGATCAGCATGAAGCCTTTTCGTTTGGTGACGTGATTGCCGTTATGAATAATGGTAAAATATTACAACGTGATAGTGCTTATAATCTATACCATTCCCCCACTAATCGCTTTGTCGCAGATTTTATCGGCCAGGGTGTTTTTATTCCGGGGAATTTATCTGCACATGATACTGTAGAAACATCATTGGGTACGATTAAGGGTGATCGTGCTTATGAGTGGGAAGAAGGTACAAAGGTTGAACTCCTTTTACGACCAGATGATATTGTTGCCGATGACAATGGCAGCCTGGAAGGTATAGTCGTCCAAAAAGCGTTTAAAGGCGCAGAGATTCTCTATACGCTTAAACTAGATCAAAATATTGAAGTATTATCCCTCTTCCCCAGCCACTATAATCATGAAATTGGTGAAAAAGTAAAACTCCGTCTTGAACTGGATCACATGGTGGCCTTCCGTCAGGCATGAATACTTGAGCATTTTGCAGAAAAGTGTATAAATGTCACTTGAAAATATAACGATAATTATAGGTACCCTCAGTGAAATCAGCTAAAACACGCTTTCTTATTTTTTGCATATTCATACTGTCATTCTCTGCTCACGCTGAGACTCAGTATGTTAGCGATCATCTTGTCATCACAGTACGTACGGGGCAAGGCGCGCAATTTCAAATCATTAAAACACTTGAAAGTGGCGAACATGTAAAAATATTAGAAGTAACTAATACCGGCTATACACATATTGAAACGTCTGACGGCACTAAAGGTTGGGTTCGTACTCAATATCTCGCTAAAGAACCTGTTGCGAGTGAAAAGCTGGTAAGAACAGAAGCTAAACTATTAAAAACAAGAATAGCTTTGAAAAAAATTAAAGAAAATTTTGCCTCATTAAGTAAAGAGCACAAGTCTCTAGCACAAAGCCAATCTGCTCTTAGCACAGATAAAAAGCAACTTGACATTGACTTTGCTCGTTTAAATGAGGTTGCTAAAAAACCAATTATTCTTGATAAACAAAATCGTAAGCTACAGCAAAAAAATGTCACGCTGGAAAAAGATTTACAACGTCTTAACCAGGAAAATCACTCTTTAAAAGACCGCTCGCAACGTGAATGGTTTATCGCAGGGGCTCTGGTTTTATTTGGTGGCATTATTCTTGGTTTAATTATTCCTAAATTACGTGGTCGCAAACGCAGTAGCTGGTAAAAATATAATATTACTACTATTCCAACCTATAGCCCGGATGCAGTGCGGCGAAATCCGGGGAGAGTTTATTTAAACGCTTTCCCGGATTACATTACATTTCATCCGGGCTACAAATGTAGCAAAATCCTCTTACCACTTGCTTGCACATGCTTTCACATGGGATCATACTGTTATTCGTTAATTACATAGCAGTATTCACAATCACTAAAGCTTTATGAGCAAAGAAAAAGACAGCAAAAATATTGAGTTTGTACACTCATTTCGTAATTCCGCGGGCTATATCAATGCCTTTCGCGGTCGTACTTTTGTGATCGCTTTTGGTGGTGAAATGCTTGCTGATGAACAGTTTGCTCCACTGGTTCATGATATTGCATTATTAAATAGCCTTGGCATAAAATTGGTTCTGGTACACGGTGCTCGCCCGCAAATTGAATCTCGTTTAAAAGAACGCAAATTTACCAGCGAATATGTTAATGACATCCGTGTTACTGATGACAAAGCTCTGGTTTGTGTTAAAGAAGCCAGCAGTAGCGTCAGAGCAGATATTGAAGCACTGTTATCAATTGGGTTAACAAACAGTCCCATAAGCTGTTCCCGGATCAGTGTTATTTCTGGAAACTTTGTTACCGCACAACCTTACGGTGTGCGCGATGGTATTGATTATTTACATACCGGTGAAGTAAGAAAAATTGAACATAATGCAATTAACCAAGCATTAGAAAATAACTCTATCGTCCTGCTTTCACCTATTGGATATTCCTCAACCGGTGAAATTTTTAATCTTAGTGTCGAAGACGTTGCCACCACAGCGGCTATTGAATTAAAGGCAAATAAATTAATTTATCTTGTCGATGCTAAGGGTGTTACGAATAAAAGAAAGTCTTTAATTCGTGAATTAACCATGGATGATGCTAAAAGATTATTAGACGAAAATAATAAATTAGACGCACCTATTCAACGCTGTTTAACAAGTGCTATTAAAGCATGTAAAAATGAAATAGAACGCACACATATTCTTAATCGCCATATTGAAGGAGCCCTGCTGCTCGAGCTTTTTACCCGTGATGGTTGTGGCACTCTTATTACTTCTGAAAGTTTTGAAGATATACGAGCTGCTAATATTGATGATCTTGCAGGACTCATAGAATTAATCACACCACTTGAAGATGAAGACATTCTGGTGAGACGTTCACGCGAAAAACTGGAAATGGAAATTGAACATTTTACCGTGGTTGAACGTGACGGCATGATCATCGCCTGCGCTGCACTTTACCCCTACCTACAAGATCAGATTGCAGAGCTAGCTTGTCTCGCAGTACATCCTGATTACCAGGGTAAAAATCGAGGCCATCAACTGTTAAAATATATTGAACGGCAATCAAAACAACTTGGTATTAAACAACTTTTTGTTTTAACAACCCGAACAGCACACTGGTTTCGTGAACGTGGTTATGCGCCAAGTGACATTAAAAAGCTACCTGTAAAACGTAAATCACTATACAACTATCAACGTCAATCAAAAATGTTTGCAAAAGATATTTAGGCTTAACTTGATGTCCGTTAAGTCAAAACGTATCAACAATAAAACAAATAATATCCGCCCCTTCCTAAAATGGGCTGGAAACAAATACCGCATTATTGACCGAGTACGAGAATCACTACCTGAAGGTAAGCGCTTGATAGAACCCTTCGCAGGCTCAGCTGCGGTTTTTCTCAATACCGATTACGATCAGTATATTATTAATGATAATAATCCAGATCTTATTCATTTATATAACATATTAAAAAAAGACGGTGCCGCATTTATCAAAAAATGTCGTTATTACTTTACGCCTCGATTTAATAATGAAGAACAATATTATAAATTACGTAAAAAATTTAATGCCTCCAATGACACATACAAACGTGCAGTATTATTTGTTTACCTGAATAGGCATGGTTATAACGGCTTATGCCGCTACAATCTTAAAGGCGGATATAACGTACCTTTTGGTCGTTACAAAGCACCCTACTTTCCTGAAAAAGAAATGCTTGTTTTTCATAAGAAAGCAAAAAATGCTGAATTTGTTTTATCCAGCTTTGAACAAATAATTCAATCAGCAAAAAAAGGCGACGTCATTTATTGTGATCCACCTTATGTTCCACTTTCGGCTTCTGCAAATTTCACAAGTTATAGCAAGGGTGGCTTCAATATGGATAAACAACAACAGTTGGCAGACTTAGCAAATGAAACATCGGCTAAAGGAATACCGATGTTAATATCAAATCACAATACAAGTTTTACGCGTAAGGCTTATGATAATGCCAATAAAATAACCAAGTTTCATGTACAACGATTTATTAGTTGTAATGGAAAAAAACGTGGTACAGCGGGAGAATTGCTGGCGTTGTTTGAGTGATGCTAATCTTTGAATTCGCTATGCTTAATCCAACCTACTACAATATTGTAACCTACTAGTATGTAGGTTGGCTCAAGCGCAGTGGAGCCAACAATTTTGTTACAGATGTCGAAGTCACTCTAAAAAATGCCCGTTTGTACTACTCAATAACAGGCTATTTAACCTGAGCTGCGTATAAGAAAAAGCACGTCATTCCCGCATGCCATTAGCGGGAATCCAGAGGTTTTACTATAGATTCCGGCTAAAAATCATACCGGAATGACGGTATTTTAGAGAATTAAGGATGTTTACTGATATATTTTCTTATGTGCAGCTGAGGTTTATTTAACTAACAATAAATTAAGTGGTGTTACCATTGTTGTGGAGGGGCGCCATTCCGAAACTCACCAACAGGTTTATTCGGTGTCCCTCATGTATGAACCTTTCAATAGACAAGAATCAAGCGAACAGCCCAGCTGTCCTTCTGTCGTCACAATAACGGCAACAAATATAGTTTAGCAGATCAAACCATAATTACTGGATAATAAGTATTATCTAAAATAGATTTATTGAAATAAAGCTAGATATTACCCTAATTTTTATACTATATTTAACATATCCCCCCCCCATATTAATTTTATATTTTAGTATTCACTTATAAACAACTAAAACTTTAAAATTTATTGCAGAGTTTTAAATATAAATTCAGAAATAAAAAAGCCCCCGCTGGGAGGGCTTGGGTCGCTTAAAAGCGTTGCCTACGAAATAACAATTTCATTGGTATGAAAAGCAAATCAATAGACCTTAGTCGGTTACACTAAATTTAAGTATACAAGGAAAATAATAATGAGCAAGAAAATTTTGGGATTAGATTTAGGTAGCAATTCACTGGGCTGGGCATTACTGGAAGAAAAAGACGGTACTGTATGTAAATTCATAGATATTGGCAGTCGAATATTTTCTAAAGCAGTGGAAGAAAAAGTACCTACCCCAAAAAATGTAAAAAGGCGAGATATGCGACTCGGAAGACGAGTATTGCAACGCCGTGCTAGGCGCAAACAGCGCATGTTGAACTATCTTGTATCATTAAATCTGCTACCAAAAGAATTGCAAGGTCATACCCAGCCCGAAATACTGCTTAATGAGATTGGTAATCCATACGAATTAAGAACAAAAGCACTCGACGAGCAATTAACAGCTCATGAACTTGGACGAGTTCTATTACATTTTGTTGCTAGGCGTGGTTTTTTAAGCACTAAAAAACAAGTAGCAGGTGATCTCGTTGATGATCCTGACACGATGTCCTATTTAAACGAACTTGATGATAAACCAACTAAAAATAAAGAAGAAGGTCAATTTAAAGCTGATATTGCTAATGTGCTATTAGCTATTCAAGAAGGAAGCTATCGGACATTAGGAGAATATCTATACAACTTAGAACAAGGGAAATGTAAAAGAAACCGAAGTCATGAAGGTGGGCACTTACGTACTGACCGAAAGATGTATCAAGATGAATTAGAACAAATATGGAAAAAACAAAGTCAGTATTTTTCACAGCTTCCAGATGACTTTATGACTGACAATAAAGGTATCAAAAAAATCATATTTTACCAGCGACCATTAAAACTAAAAAAAGACCGCGTTGGAAAATGCCTGCTAGAACCGACAAAATATCGTGCAGCAAAAGCTCGACTTGAAGTACAACGTTTTCGTTATTTTCAAGATGTGAACAACCTAGAATATTTTGAACGACAAACTGATCAATGGATTAGTCTTGATAATGATAAAAAACAAAAATTAATTGAATACTTTGAACATCACCCATCGATTAATATAACGACTTTAAGAAAAGAATTAGGGTTTGATAAAACATATAAATTCAATCTTGAAATGAAAAATCTTAAAGGAAACATTACTGCCTTTGAAATAAGAACCGTGCTAAATATTATTTGGGACAATTACACTAATGAACAACAAGAAGCATTAGTAGAAGATCTTTTGTCAATAAAGAAAAAGTCAGCCTTAAAAACAAGACTAATCAACCATTGGAGCTTAGAAACATCTCAAGCTGTTCAACTTTGTTTACTGGAATTTGAACCAGGACATAGCAATCACTCACTAAAAGCAATTAAAAACCTTCTTCCTTATCTTGAAAAAGGTCATTTATATAGTTGCAATACTAAAGATAAGCCCAAGGGTGCTTTGCAACTTGCCTATCCCAATGCTAATCAACAAGTTAGTATTAATAATGAAAAATTAGGTGCACCACCAGAAACAGCTAACCCAATAGTCAATAGAGGCTTACATGAATTAAAACGTGTAATTAATGCCATTATAAAACAATACGGAAAACCAGATGTGATTCGTGTTGAAATGGCACGTGATTTGGAAATGAATACCAAACGCTACAAAGATAATGAAGCCAGACAAGCTAAAAACAAAAAAGAAAATGAAAAAGCGGTTGATGCCTATCGAGGATTAAAATTAGGGAAATATCCAAGTTATGATGACAAAATAAAATACCGCTTATGGCAAGAACAAAGCCATTTTTGTGCTTATAGCTGTAAATCAATACCACTTAATGCTGTATTTACAGCAGAAGTTGAAATCGACCATATTTTACCTAGAAAAAAATCACTTGATGATTCTTATATGAATAAAGTACTTTGTTACACCTCAGAAAACCGAAATAAAGGTGACAAAACACCTAAAGATGCATGGGGAAGTAATGAAGAAAAATGGAATCAAATCACCCAGGCGATTAGTGGCTGGAAAGGATTAGACTCTAAAGTAAAACGATTTTTCCAGACAGACTCAGATTTACAAAAACGTGATTTTATTTCTTCCCAACTCAATGATACCCGTTACATCTCTAAGCTTGCATTGGAATATGTTAAGGAACTCGGTTGTGATGTGACAACGTGCAAAGGTGTAACAACCGCATGGCTGAGACATCAGTGGGGATTAAATAATCTTATTGGTGAAACAGATAAAAAAGAACGGACTGATCATCGCCATCATGCCATTGATGCAGCAGTAGTAGCTTGTGTTGATCGCAGTTTATACAAAAAAATTCAAACATGGACAAAAAATAACATAAAGGAATTAAAAACAGATAGTCCATACCCTAATTTTAGAGATGAGCTGGATGAGCATCTGAAACATGTGATTGTTTCTCATGACACACAACGAAAATTATCAGGCAGTTTACATGAAGAAACTGGAGCTGGTTATATCGAAAAGCATGGGGGTTTAGTTTATCGTAAAAACTTATCACCTGATTTTACTGTAAAAAATGCTAATAGCATTGTTGATGAAACCGTTAAAGATATGGTGATAAAACATTTAGCAAAGCATGGAGATAACTCTAAACAAGCTTTTGCGGATAATATTACGGTTTATCATAAAGATGGGAAAACACCGATTAAGCGGGTAAGAGTTCTCCAATCAAAAACCACATTAAAAAAACTGGAACAAAATAAATTTGCTATTAAAAATAAATCAGGTGAAGTTTTTAAATGGATGTCTTATGGAAATATGCATCATGTTGAAATCATTCAACATAAAAAAACAGGGGAATATAAAGGTGAGTTTATCACAATGATGGAAGCTCATAGGCGAGCAATGACAGGAACAAAATCCGCACAAAATCGCAATATTAAACGAGAACAAATAATACAAAAAAATCATTCGGATGACTGGCAATTCACTATGGCACTGCATATTAATGATTTGGTAAGTGTCAATAAAAATAATGGTGAACGAGAATTTTATCGCGTTCAAAAGCTTGATACCGGTAGCAATAGAATGGTACTAAGGCTTCATACGGCAGCAAAACTCGATAATAAATCTGAAGAAATTTATTTTAGTTTCAATCTTGCATCATTTAAAAAGTGGGAGCTTAAGAAAAACAATGTAAATGTTATTGGCATTTTATCACATGATTAAACGCATTATCGACATTAGTGAACCCGCTTATCTTCATTTGAAGAATAAGCAACTATTAATTGATAAAGATAATGAAACGGTAGGCTCTATTCCAATTGAAGACTTAGGTGTTGTGGTACTGGAAAACCCTCAAATTGTTATTACACAAGCAGTTATCATTGCCTGTCAGAAAAACAATGTTGCTGTTGTTTTTTGCGATGAAAAACACCTCCCCTACTCACTACTTTTACCCGTCAGCGATGCCAATACATTGCACAATAAAATATTACGCCAACAAGTTGAAATGACAAAATCTACAAAAAAACGACTTTGGCAACAAATCGTTATACATAAAATACAGTCACAAACAAAAACGTTAGCAAGAGCAAGTAAAAATACTGTTCAACTAGAAAGGTTAGCCACAAAAGTAAAATCAGGCGATCCAGAAAATATTGAAGCGCAAGCAGCTAAGAAATATTGGAATTTATTGTTTGGAAATGAATTTCGCCGCAACATTGATGAGCAGGGAATTAACAGCTTATTAAATTATGGTTATGCAATCATTCGAGCAATGATTGCCCGAGCTATCGTAGGCAGTGGACTTCATCCTTCAATAGGTGTGTTTCATAAAAATCAATATAACGGCTTATGTTTAGCCGATGATCTAATGGAACCATTTAGGCCATGGATCGACTGGCTAGTTTTTAGTTTTGTGATGAAAAATGATAATGATGACATCCAAATTAACCAACAAACCAAAGCAATGTTTCTTCAATTACTAGGGGAATCTGTACTCTATAATAAAAAGAAAATGCCATTAATGGTTGCCTGCCATTACTTGCTTTCTGATTTTAAAAGAGCCTTTGATGAAAGCCGTTTTAAGCTAAGTTACCCAGAATGGCCTGATCAAATGGCATTATTATGACGTTTGGCGGACTAAATACCATGTGGATCATTGTTTTATTCGATTTACCAACAAATACGCCAAAAGCGCGAAAGCAATATACTCATTTTCGAAAATACTTACTCGATAACGGATTTAGTATGATGCAATATTCCGTTTATATTAGACATAGCGCCAGTGATGAAAATGCTCAGGTTCACGCAAAAAGAGTCAAATCTCAGCTTCCACCAGACGGAGAAGTGCGTATAATAAAGATTACTGACAAACAATTTGGCAATATCGAGGTTTTCTATGGAAAAAAACGTATTCCAACAGAGCAAGCACCTCAACAACTCCAGTTTTTCTAGCGTCCTTGTTATGAAAACCTCTTTAATATCAAGCCTTTATTCTACAGATAGTGTAACCGACTAAGGTCT
>JAGLTQ010000108.1 GCA_023135195.1 Gammaproteobacteria bacterium
CCGGTACTTTATTGTCGGGTGGTCCAACTTATGATTCAGAGGCATTCTGGGTTGTCGATGAAATTGACACACGCTGGCACACCCTGGCCTGGGATGCCGGGACCTGTGGTGCAGATGTAGGATTAAATGTATTAGAACCTGATTACTTCATCATTACCGGTGTTGATGCCAGTGGTAGTTCTGCTATGAACCTGCCACCCATATCTGGTCAAATGCGTGTCGGTGAGAAATTACTTGGTCGCTATGTATGTGCCGGATATCACCCACAACATGTACGTATCCCTGCAGAACTCAATGCCAAAATTTATATCTCTGATGGTCGTCCTTTGCCTACTCCGCAGAGCACAACAGGTTTCAGAGCTATTTCTGGTGAACGTTATGACATGATTATTGAGCCTACCAAGCCCGGTAACTACGTGGTTGAGTTTGACATTGTTGACTGGATTACCGGTGAAGTCTGGGGAACGGCAAAAACCAATGTAGTAGTAACAGCCTAAAAAATATAATAATTATAAATCGTTTTACTATGTTGCATAAAGCAGGAAAGATATTATTCTTTCCTGCTTTTTTTATTAAAAATTTTAAATAATAAAATGTTCTAATATCATTATTTAAGTTTCTTCATAAATAGGTTGTTTTAAGAAACATCCTGTTAATAAGCCAAGCACATTGAATATAGAATCATGAAAATAGCCTATTTCGGTAATGACTTTTTTTTAAACTGCCTTGATTTCCTCATACGTGACGGACATGAAATCGTGGCGCTTTATTCCCAGAACTGTGACAATTTTTATAACTTCAATCAAAGCAGTTTAAAAATTGCCGAGCGCATTGGATGCCCGGTTTATTTTCATAAACCCGATCAACAACAAATAGATGCTTTAGCGGCACAGGGCTGTGAATTGCTGGTGGCTGCACTCTATGAACACAAGATTCCATTACCCACTCAGGGCTCAAATTTACGAGGCATTAATATTCACCCGGCATCCCTGCCCGATGCACGCGGACCCTGGGTACCCCCATTAACGATCCTGCAGGGTGCAACACAAAGCGCAGCGACGATTCATAAGCTCGATGAAAAATTCGATTGCGGCGATATTTTACATCGCGAGACGGTCAACTTATCGAAACAGGAAAATCTGGAAACGCTCTCCTGCAAACTGCAAATGGCTGCTCTGCTTAGCCTAAAGACTGTTATGAATGATTTCGAGCGCTACTGGAATGAAGCCACATCTCAGAAAGACGGAATATATTACCCTTATCCCGATGATAGTCTGCGTACACTACAATTCACCGATCCAGTAGAGAAAATTGATCGTACTGCACGTGCCTTTGGGAAACTGGAAAGCTTCGTCATTTTTGATGGAAAAAAGTGGCTGGTTCAGGACGCATCCGTCTGGCAAGACAAACATAATTTCAACCCGGGGCAAGTCGTTCATCGTAGTAGTAAAGAAGTCGTCATCGCGGCTCTAGACGGCTTTGTCTGCTTACGTCATTTTGAGATGCATCCACAATGGCGCCAACATCGTTTCGACGAATACCAAAACATCCCACCAGTTTAAAAAAAGTTAACGTGTGCGCAAACCATATGCACAATAAGCTTATTCCCACTCAAGTTCGGTATATACCTTTAACGCATTACGTCCTTTTAAAGATTCATAATTATTTAAATACTTAAAGCACGTTTGATTAATTCGACTGATTTCATGAGCACCACCACCACTTTCAATAAATAGTGAAATGGTATTACGTAAGAAAGATAAATAACTTCCAGTATCTTTAATTGCTTTATCTAATGTTGTTGGTGAACCATGTCCGGGAACAAGATGTTTTGGCTTAAAACCTGCCATGCTATTAAAAACATGTAACCAGCTTTTAGAGTTAGACTGCTCTCCAACTCCTAACATACGCTCTGTATAAACAATGTCTCCAGTAAACATGACTTTACTTTGAGGTAACCAGATAAAAGCATCACCCGGCGTATGCGCCTGACCACGAAAATAAATTTCAAACTTAACCTTGCCTAAAGTAAATTTATAATCATCTTTAAATAGGATGTCTGCAAACTTTTCTTTCGTGCCTTTAATACCCTCTTTACCAAGACGTGTTTCAAGCATTGACCATTGTGAAGCAGAGCGTGCTTTATGATCTTTTTTTGCAGCTTCACTGGAAATAATTTTTGCACCTAAAGAACTAAAATAATCATTACCAAACCAACGGTGATCCTGACCACCGCTGTTTATTACATAACGAATAGGTTTTTTACTTACTGTTTTAATTATTTTATGTAATGCTTTTGCGCCTTTGAGGCTTCCACCGGAATCAATTAAGACAACGCCATCATCTGTTACCACAAAACCAAAGGTTGCATTGTTGCCTGAATTTTCTTTATTTCGATCCGTTAAAGGCCCAACAATAGACCAAACATTTTTAGTAACTTTTTTAAGAACTAAAACCTGCTTATCCGCTGCGGATACTGTTGTGATAAAACAAAATAACATTAAGACTAACTTTATTGATTTCATAATATTTCCCATGATGTTTGTTATCACATATCAAGTTTATTTGAATTTAAAATATTCAGCGCTATGTCTAACATGTCGGCCTGAAGAGCAACCTACAATTTTCTTATACGTAATTCAGGTTATCTACTTCGAGCTGATCACATTATTGATCTCAAACTTTCTACAATATCGTCAGGGCTGGTGCCATGTTCGATAAATTTCTGTAACTTACCATCAGAACCGATTACGTAATAACGGGAAGAGTGGTCAACAGCATAACCCATCGCAGAACCGGGTAATTCAACCTTCATGTACATCACACCATAACGCTCTGCGATATCAGCTATTTCATCTGCCGTACCCGTGATACCTATGATATTTGGATGAAAGGCATTCGCATATGTTTTGAGTTTTTCTACCGTATCACGTTCTGGATCAACACTAATGAAAAACGTCTGTATCTTATCAAGCTCTTCAGGTTTCAACTTAGCTAGCGCCAAAGATAAGAGCCCTAAGCTAGTCGGGCAAACATCGGGACAAAAGGCATATCCAAAATATAAAACAACAACCTTACCGCGATAATCAGATAATGAAACAGCACCCTCAGCTGATTGCAAGGTAAAATCACCTCCTATGTCAGGAAGTTCTTTTGTTCCGGCATTGTTATTTAGGCTTGTTGACCAAAACAAGATTATTGCAACAACCAATAGGGTAATGCCTAGAACAATTACGATAGGTATAGCATGCTGCTTTTTTTTCTCTGTCACAATAATATTCCCATTATCAAATTGATTTATTTATGCATCGGTTTCTTACGCATGCCAGCAACCATTTTCACAGGTACAGTTAACTTAATGGTTGCGCCATTATCAAACTCCAGTTCCAGCTCAACCTTGTCACCCGCTTTTAGTTGTTGCTTAAGACCAATAAACATCACATGCAGACCTCCAGGTTTTAAAACCGTTTCACTTCCTGCCTTGATATCAATTTTTTTGACCTGACGCATACGCATCATGCCACCTTCTTTTTTATGGGTGTGCAATTCAACGACTTTACTGATATTACTGCGTGCTTTTACCAGTGCGCGATCCTGTTCCGAGGTGTTTTTTAACACCATAAAAGCTGCACTATTAGGATGACCAGCTGGGACTGCACGAGCATAAGGCTGTACTACAGTCACACTACCGGCAAAACTACTGGTTGATATTAAAGTGAGCACTAACAGACTCAATAGTGCATTAAATAAGTTACACACTTTATGATTTTCCATAAATTATTCCTCGTAAATAACAATCTGAAAATATGAAGAAATGCACTATTCCACATCGGAAATCATAGAAACATGATCTTGATCAATTTGACTTAATTTATTTTCCGAAAAGGTTCTCTGCCCTGTCATACATGGCAGACTGATATATCAATGAACGATAACTACTGGAATTTTAACTCACGTTGTTTCCATAAAAAGTAAAAGGCGGGAATCACAAACAGGGATAATATTGGTGCTGTTATCATTCCACCAATCATAGGCGCTGCTATGCGTTGCATTACTTCTGAGCCTGTTCCCTGACCCAACATAATAGGAATCAAACCAGCAAAAATTACCGCAACCGTCATGGCTTTAGGGCGTACCCGCATCACTGCTCCTTCCATGATGGTATCAACAAGATCCTGTTTCGTATTTAGTTGCTTGTTGTTTAAACGATCTTTTACTGCATTATCTAAATAAACTAACATAATCACACCAAACTCGGCAGCGACACCGGCAAGCGCAATAAAACCAACAGCGGTTGCCACTGACATGTGATAGCCCAGTAAAAAGATAAACCAGTAACCACCCACCAAAGCAAAAGGAACCGTTGCCATCACTAACACAACTTCTTCAATTCGACGGAAAGTTAAATAGAGTAATAAGAATATAATCATCAACGTCAGCGGAACAACCTGTAATAACTTATCACTTGCCCGTAGCAAATATTCATATTGCCCGGCCCAGCTAATGGAATAACCTGGTGGTAATTCTATTTCCTGATTTACAACACGCTGCGCATTTTGTACATAACTGCCTAAATCAACGCCACGAATATCAACAAAGGTCCAGCCATTCAAACGCGCATTTTCGCTCTTTAACATCGGCGGCCCATCAACAATACGAATATCTGCGACTTCACCCAGTGGAATTTCTGCGCCTGTTGGTGAGATAACCGGTATCTCACGAAGCTTTTCCAGGTTATCACGCACTTCTCGCGCAAAACGCAGGTTAACCGGATAACGTTCCAGACCCTCTACTGTCGATGTCACATTAATACCACCGACAGCGGCACGAACGACTTCATTAATTTCTTGTATGTTAATACCAAGAAATGCCGCTTTATCTCTATCCGGCACTATTTCAATATAACGGCCACCCGCGACACGTTCAGAATAGGCTGAAGTCGTCCCCCTGACTTTGGTTAATACGCTTTCAAGTTTACGACCTATAGCTTCTATCACTTTTAAATCCGGCCCTGATACTTTTATGCCAACGGGCGTTTTTATACCTGTCGATAACATATCGATACGGGTCTTAATCGGCATTAACCAGGCATTAGTTAAACCAGGAAAATTCACCGTACGATCCAGTTCATCAATAAGTTTTTCAAGCGTCATACCCTCACGCCATTCATCACGAGGTTTAAGTTGAATAATCGTTTCGATCATCGTCAATGGTGCGGGATCAGTTGCGGTATCCGCACGACCAATTTTTCCAAACACCCGTTTCACTTCGGGTAAACTTTTAATTAATCGATCAGTTTGTTGTAACAACTGCTGCGCCTTACCAATAGACAAGCCGGGTAAAGTCGTAGGCATATACATTAAATCGCCTTCAAAAAGATCGGGCATAAATTCTTTACCCAGCCCTGAAGCAAACCGTGCAATCAACGGTACCAGTTTAAAAGTATCACGCCAGCTAGTAGCAACAGAAGTTTGCCAGTCTGTAATGGTATCGAGATAATTTGCGCGAAGACTTTTATCTTCAACCGGCGACATCACTAAACCAGCAAACTCAACCGGCCACTTTAAAGGTGACAATAAACCACTAATGCCCCCAATAGGTAAAACAATTGTGAGCATGAGCATCAATGCCAGGATTAACGTTTTACGTGGTTGCAATAAAACTTTTAACAATAATGGTTGATACGTTTTAATCAGCCAGCGACTTATCGAATTATTTTTTTCATCCGGTATACATCCGCGAATAAAATATCCCATTAACACCGGTACTAATGTCACCGCTAAACCTGCCGCCGCTGCCATTGCATACGTTTTAGTAAAAGCTAAAGGAGAAAATAAACGACCTTCCTGTGCTTCTAAAGTAAATACCGGTAAAAAACTTAATGTGATAATGAGTAAAGAGAAAAATAATGCCGGCCCAACTTCACACGAAGCATTAGTAATTAATTGCCAGCGTTCATTTGTTGAAAGTGACTTACCAACATTGTTTTTATACCATCGCTCAATATGTTTGTGTGCATTTTCAATCATGACAATAGCAGCATCTACCATGGCACCAATCGCAATCGCTATACCACCTAATGACATGATGTTGGCATTAATACCTTGCCAGTGCATAACAATAAATGCGGTTAATATTCCCAGCGGTAAAGTAACAATCGCGACAAAGGCTGAGCGTATATGGAATAGAAAAAGCAAACACACTAACGCGACAACAATAAACTCCTGAATAAGTTTATTACTCAGGTTATCGACTGCATTTAAAATAAGATCAGAACGATCATAAGTCGCAACTATCTCAACACCTTTTGGCAAACCATGTTGTAACTCTTTGAGTTTCTTTTTTACGGATTCAATCGTTGCTAAAGCATTCTCACCGTATCGCATCACCACAATGCCACCGGTAACTTCACCTTCACCATCAAGATCAGAAACCACTCTGCGCATTTGTGGCCCTATTTGAACCGTTGCCAAATCCCTGACGAGTAACGGAATACCATTTTCTCTAACCATAACGGGAATACGTTCAATGTCTGCAACCGAGGTTAAATAACCTCGCGTATGCACCATGTATTCCGCTTCAGCTAATTCAATGACTGAACCACCCACTTCGGTATTACTTTTTTTGATCGCGCTTTCCAGTTTCTTAAGAGGAATACCATATGCGCGTAATTGTTCCGGATTAGCAATGACCTGGTATTGTTTTACCATACCGCCGACTGTTGCAACTTCAGCCACACCGGGTACAGTTTGTAATTCAAATTTTAAAAACCAGTCTTGCAAACTTCTTAATTGTGCCAAATCATGTTGACCACTTTTATCAACCAGCGCATAGGAATAAACCCAGCCTACGCCAGTAGCATCCGGGCCTATTCTTGGTTTAATACCTTCAGGTAAACTGTCTATAGCTTGATTAAGATATTCCAGTACACGCGTTCGTGCCCAGTAAAGATCCGTTCCATCTTTAAAAACAATATAGACATAAGAATCACCAAAAAAAGAATAACCTCGTACTGCCTGCGCACCGGGTACTGAAAGCATGGTGGTCGTGATAGGGTAGGTCACCTGGTTTTCAACAACTTGTGGTGATTGCCCGGGAAATGAAGTGCGTACGATTACCTGTACATCAGATAAATCAGGAATGGCATCTAAAGAAGTTTGTTTTACAGATAACAAACCCCAGCCACTCAATAATAAAGTGGTAACGATAACAAAAACCCTGTTATCAATGGACCAGCGAATTAATTTAGCTAACATAATAATCGTGCTCGCTTATTCAGAAGCCGATTGTGAATTAAGCCGACTGAAACTTGCCTGTAAGTTTGCTTCGGAATCAATCAGAAATTGTCCTGATGTGACAATGCGATCATTTTCTTTAAGTCCGGAAAGTATTTCAACCTCATTTTGACTATGCATTCCACTCACCACATCAACAGGTTGATATTTACCATTACCTAAATCCATGACAACACTTTCACGTTCACCGGTAACAATGAGTGCTTCGCGTGGAATCTTAAGTAGATCTTTTTTAGGTCCTCCAAAAATTCTTACTTCAGCAAACATATTAGGTTTAAGGAGTTGATCAGGGTTAGGAACTAATAAACGAACCCTGAGTGTTCGTGTCTTTGGATCCAGTTCAGGATAAATATAAGAAATGTGACCAGTAAAATGTTTACCCGGCAAAGCCTTAACTTCAATCTCGGCGCTTAAATTACGTTTAATCCATTCCAGTTGATGTTCATACACATTCGCCTCAATCCAAACGGTGGAAAGATCAGCAATTACAAGCATTGGAAAATTATTATAGACATACTGATGCTTATGAATATTATGCCGCACTATAGTGCCATGCATCGGTGCATAAACAGGCAGCCTGTACTTGGGCTTTTTCTTACGCGCAATTTCATTCATCAAACTTTCAGCAACATGCATATAACGTAAATGATCGCGTGGCCTTACACTTTCTTTGCGCTCTCCATACTTGCGTAAAATTCCTGACTTATCTTTCTTTTGTGCTTCAATAAAATCTTTTTGTACCTGTAAAAACTCCGGTGAATAAAGTTCCAGTAAAAGCTGGCCTTTTTTTACCGGCAAGCCTACTCGACGTACACTCAAATTTTCTACCCAACCATCTGTACGCACGCTTACTGTTTTAACTCGACGTTCATTATAAGAAACATATCCAACTGTCTTAATAAACTTCCATAGCTGACCTTTTTCAACAATTGACGTACGTACACCCATTTTTTGCACTATGTCAGAAGTTAATTTAATAACAGGGTAAGCATCACTACTAAAATCAATTTTCTTTTCGACCAGATCCATGCCACAAATCGGGCAAGTTTCTCCTAGCTTGTCTTTAATGATTTTCGGGTGCATGGGACACACATAACGTATGTTGAGGTGTTTTGCAGCGTGTTCAACTGCAGATTCTTTTACGGTTTTATCTGTCTGAAGATTTTCAGCCGTTTGTGATATATCTTCACTACAGGCAGACAATATGCCCAACACAATAAACATGCTAACTATTTGAAAATTAAGAAATTTTACCCGTCTTCCCTGACTGGATACAGTAGTAACCAGAACCGGCATAATATTGTCCTATTCAATAATTATTATAATTTTATCCCTGCTTTTCGCGGGGTGAATGGACTATATTAGATCGTCTTTTCTATAGATGCCACATTTATATGCGGCTAATAAAATGTCTTTTAACATTATCTAAAGGTATAAATATATCTATTAGTTTTTCGAGATAAACTTAAATACTCATACTTAAAACTTTATCTTTTTAACATGCTCACTATATCCAGAACACATTGATATTGGCATATCGGGCTTATTCTTTAATATATTCTGCTAATTAAAAACCTTGCCATTTCTGGCATTATCTTTGAACCGAAAAAATGCGGAACCTATTTAATTAAAACCGATATTCTCCATTGGATAACAGGAGAGGTACTTGATACAACACGCACCAGCATTACTGTAACGTAGAATAAAATAATAATAAGATATAACGTAATAAGGAACCTAACCCGATAAAGTAGACACCTAAATCTAACAAATTAGATGATGTGTAAAAAGCCAAAGTCGTGGGGGTGAGTGAGGTCAGCAAAAATTACTTGTCTTCTGCCTTTGTACGCATACGTTGAGTATGACATTCTCGAGCATTCTTCACCATATAATGCTCACCTGAGTGGTGGAAGCCCAGTTTACTGTAAAAATGCTTAAGCTGTTTTTTAAGCTCGGATGTGCGTTCTTTAGTATCATCATCGAGAATGGGATAAGCCTTCAAGGCAACCAGTGTTTTATTCATATCTACAACCTGGCTCATGCGTTTCAGCATTTCGGTTCCAATATTACAATTTCTGTATTCTGGCTCTACCATCAGCTCATCGATATAAACCAGACTACCACACGGCGTTTTTTCCAGCTCACCTTTACTAAACGATTCAACATAACAGTTATTGTTTGAAATAATATGAGCACCAAGATCTGATATTTCAGGAGAGATGGAGTCGAACAAATCGTGTATGTCATCAAAAGATTCACGTGCACGGAAAATATCAAGTCGGTGACCGTTTAGTCGAGCAACAATAATTTCTTCCCCGTCTTCATCCCAGAGAATAGCTTTACCCTTAAAATCCAGTAATAAATCACTAAAGTCCTCATTATCTGAAGGTTTAATGGAAAACTCGAATTCAAGTTCTGAGAGTATATTTGGTTTCATAATATTAATACTGGATATAAACTATATCTAAATATGAGACCAAAAAATATTATTTTCAAGTATCTTTTGAAGAATTAGTATACTGTATTGATCTTTCTTAAGTTTTCTTATTATATTTTAATATGTTGAATTCATCCGTAGCCATTATTGCCGGCGCTCAGTTGGCTGATTACCATTTTGGAGAAGACCACATGTTCGGCCCACACCGACATCAGGCTTTTCTGGATGGCATGGATAAACTGGGGGTAACATCCCAGGTTGAGTGGCTAAAGCCGGTTCAATGTGACTTCCAGACTCTGCAAAGTTTTCATACTGATGAATTTATTGAAAAGGTAAAACGGGGGTCTGAGTCAGGTAGTGGATATCTGGATCAGGGTGATACACCTGCCCGTAAAGGTATTTTTGAAGCCGCTACTACGGTAGTGGGTTCAGTACTTGAGATGCTTGATCAAATTATGAATAGGCAATTTCGACGCGGTTTTATACCTATAGCCGGCCTTCATCATGGCTTCAGGGATCATTGTAGCGGTTTTTGTGTATTTAATGATTGCGCCATTGCCATAGAGCACTTACGCAATAAACATCACGTACAGAAAATTCTATACGTTGACATCGATGCTCATCATGGCGATGGCGTGTTTTACAACTACGATAGTGACAGCAAACTGTTTGTAGTTGATTTTCATGAGGATGGAAGTTTTCTGTATCCTGGCACGGGTGATGCTGATGAAACAGGTACCGGGCCGGCAAAGGGGAGCAAGATGAACTTTCCTATGCCCAAACATGCTACAGATAATGATTTTGCCCGCTTATGGCCCGAGGCTGAAGCTTTTATAAAATCGATCGAGCCGGAGTTTATTATTTTGCAGTGTGGCGCCGACAGTATGAAAGGCGACCCGATTACAGATCTACAATATTCACAGCAGTCCTATCAACTCGCCACAGAAAGTTTATGCAAAATCGCAGATGAATTCTGTGATGGCAGAATCATTGCCCTGGGCGGCGGTGGTTACAATTTGGAGAATATATCACTGGCGTGGCCAGTGGTTGTGCAGGCAATGCTGAAATAATACAGCTGCGTTAAAATGAACTTTATTAACCAGGTATATAATTAAAATTATTTAAATATTAAATTAATCGTTTTTAATAACTGTACACTGTTTACTGGTTTTTCCAGGATAACATCACAAGAATTATTTTCTGTTAATTTAATATTATCTGTATAGCCACTAACCATAATAATTTTAATATCATGATTTTCTTTTTTTATTTTTTTAACAAGTTCAAAACCGTTTAAACCCGGCATAATAACGTCTGAAATCATAACATCATAATTTTTATTTCTAATAGCATCCATAGCTTCTGATGCATTAAAAGCCGTATCAACCTGATGTCCCCCTTCTTTTAATACCTCCGCGGTTAGCTCGGCTAATGCAACTTCATCATCTACAACAAGAATCTCGTAATACTTATTATTTGTATGATCCTTGTTCTCTATTTGTTTATCATTTTTACTAATGCCTAACCCTTCCTCTCTTGGGAAATAAAGTGTAAATAAAGTTCCCTTACCTTTTTTTGATTCAACTTTAACTGAACCATGAGCACGTTGCACAAAACCATATACCTGACTTAAGCCTAAACCTGAACCACCTTCAGCTTTGCTACTAAAAAAAGGATCAAAGACTTTTGCAGCCGTTTCTTTATCCATTCCACAACCTGTATCCATCATTGATAAACGAATATATTCACCTGCAGGTATACCATTTTTTTCTGCGGCAGCGACACCTAAATTTACATTTGATGTCATAATGGTTAACACACCTTTTTCACCCATCGCATGTTTGGCATTAATGCTTAAATTGAGCAAAGCATTTTCAAAATCACTCGTATCAAGATCAACATTCCACAATTCATAATCTAAATTTATATTTAACGTGATAGATGCTGTTAGTAGTTTATCTAACATCGGCTTAGCTTCATTAATCAAGTTATTGATATTTATAACTTCAGAGGTTACAACATGCTTACGTGTGAAAGCTAAAAGTTTACTGGTTAACTTAACGCCATTGTCACTTGCTTTAGCAATTTGCTCAACATATTTCATTAAGGTTGGCTGGTCTTTTATTTTTTCTTTTAGCAAGTCAGCATAACCATTAATAATACCCAACATATTATTGTAATCATGAGCGATACCGCTGGTTAACTGCCCCAGTGCTTCAAGCTTTAAACCACGTCGAACCACTTCTTCTGATTCATAATGAGCTCTAAATTCAATTTCACGTTCCAATGCTTTTTGATTATTAATTAAATTACGAACCCGCGCTAATAACTCTTCTTTAATAATCGGTTTAGTAACGTAATCTGTTACTCCCATATGGTATAAACTGATACGTCTGGACGTATCATCAAATGCAGTAATAGCCAATATTGGTACATCACCTTTTATTCCATCAATTCTTCGTATTTTATTTATTAACAGAACACCACTTATTCCGCCGCCTAATACGATGTCTGTAATAACCAGATGGTAATGATTTTTTAGAAATGCTTGCAATGCATCTTCAGCGTTATCATATGCATCAACATCAAGATTACGCTCCTTAAAAATTGCAGAAACATAATCACGCTGTGATTGTTGATCTTCAATATAAAGAACTTTACCTGCAATAGGTTGCTCAACCTCGGTAAAACGCGCGATAAAATTTACAAGCTCATGAATATTGTTTTTGGAAAAAATATCCGTTATACCCGATTCAATGGCTTGCCTGGTTATATCGTCATTATTTTTTGAAGTGAGTAAAACTATTGGAGTGTGTCTGTATTTATCAAGTTGTCTTATTTCTTTTGTTAGCTCATATCCATCAATATCATCCAGGTATAAAGACAGGCAAATACAATCAATTTTATCGTGTGCTAATACTTCCAGCGATTCTTTACCCGTAGAACAAAAGACATGCTCTATATCTGTATCTGCCAGAATAGTCGCTATCATTTTCTGGAATAAAGTAACTCTATCTATAATTAATGTTTTCACTTAAGGCCTTTATATAACTGTAGCTATCAAAATTATTAGATTTAAATAACCCTACAAAACATGCTAAATGTTTTACATGTCGGCGTACAAATTAAAAACTTTAATTAATGAATTATTCTCTGGAAAAACTGGAAAAATACGTACATACCCTGAAATTGATAGCAAAATTAACATCAAAAGATAATCACTCTGGTTTCCAGATTCCCACTGCAGGATCATCCGTTGGTATACTTTTGCCTGCCACAGCAGGTGCTTCTTGTTCAGCTTGAGCCGGTTGTTTTTCGCTATTAGCGCGATCGCCTGAGACATTCTTGGTGAAAGCCGCTAATTGGTCAATTAATTCCACTCTCTCTTCATCTGAACCCGGATAATCACCCAGCATATAGCCAGAAACCGCTGCGAAATATTGCAGTGCGACCATCATATTTTGTTTTGCGGATTCATCATGCTGGCAAATCACGCCGTATAAGTTATCAATTAATTGATCCGATAATGTAATGTCATTGCTCATTTTTTCTGCCTTCTCACCTATTTTTATTTAGCCGTAGATTCTACATTCCTTTATAATATTGGAACAGTAAAATATATCCTGACATTTCATCAGGTCTTACCTTCAGACTACTAACGAGACTATTATGAGCCAACATTACGATCTTTTATCTATTGGTGCCGGTAGCGGCGGTTTATCAGCATGTGAACGTGCAGCAGAATATGGCAAAAAAACAGCCGTAATAGAAAATAAAACAGTCGGTGGCACTTGCGTAAATATCGGTTGTGTACCGAAAAAAGTCATGTGGTTTGCCTCAGAAATTGCTGGCGCACTTGATGATGCAAAAGGTTACGGCTTTGATGTAAAAGTAAATGGTTTTAACTGGGCAAAACTAGTTGAAGCACGTCAAGGTTATATTAAAGGCATTACTGACTGGTACGGTAATTACTTAAAAGATTCTAATATTGATTACATTCAAGGTACGGCAAAGTTTATTGATGCACATACTCTTGATGTTGATGGTGCACAATATACTGCAGATCATATTGTCATTTCCCCAGGCGGTTATCCCATCGTTCCCGATGTACCCGGTGCGGAACACGGTATCACTTCTGATGGTTTTTTTGCTTTAAATGAACAACCGAAACGTGTTGCTGTAGTGGGTGCGGGTTATATTGCGGTAGAACTGGCCGGTGTTTTGAATGGTTTAGGCAGTGAAGTTTCTATGTTACTTCGTCGTGATCATTTCCTCAGTAGTTTTGATGCCATGTTACGTGAAACATTAATGGAAGATATGGTGAATGCCGGCGTAAACATTATGTCGCGTATTAATGTAGAAAATATTGAAAAAAATACCGACGGAACTTTAACCGTTCACTGCCAGGGCGGTATTGTTCTAGAGAATCTGGATGCATTAGTTTGGGCAATTGGTCGTGCACCCAATACTGCGCAACTGAACTTAGATGCAGCGGGTATTAAATATACTGAACAAGGTTATATTCCAACGGATGAATTCCAACATACCAATGTTGATGGTGTTTATGCAGTCGGTGATGTCATTGGTGAAGCGCAACTTACCCCTGTAGCCATTAATGCGGCCAGACGTTTATCTGATCGTTTATTTAATAACATGCCTGAGCGTAAACTCGACTACACAAATATCCCTACGGTTATGTTTAGTCACCCACCTATTGGAACCATGGGTTTAACTGAAGGTGAAGCAAGAAAACTTCATGGTGATGCAGTAAAAATTTATCAAACCCGATTTACTGCAATGTATCATGCCCTTGTTGAACATAAACAACAAACAGCAATGAAACTGGTTTGTGTGGGCGCTGATGAAAAAGTAGTGGGCATTCATATTATCGGCAAGGGTGCGGATGAAATGTTACAAGGCTTTGGTGTTGCGATTAAGATGGGTGCGACTAAAAAGGATTTTGATAATGTTGTTGCTATTCATCCAACCAGCTCAGAAGAACTGGTAACAATGCGATAGATTTTTCTACATAAAAAATAGAAACTAAAAAGCGAAGCCAATTTAATATGACTTCGCTTTTTTTATTATTTCTTTATTTTTGAATTTCTGATAAAACGTCTGGCGCGTTTTACTTTACTTATACAATTTGGATATTTTCCAAATTCATACTGAATTGAAGCACCAGTAATTAACGTGGCTGCTTTTGTATATTCAACTGTTCCGGAAAAACCTTGTGTTTTAGCAAAGCTTAATTCTTTCTTTGCGATCTTCAATCCACTCATGCATTGACGGGCACTTGCGCTTGAAGGATTCGTTTCACAACCGGCAATGATAAACATCGTTAAAAATATAGCGAAGGATAATTTTTTCATAGTGAGTCATCTTCTTTTAAAAATAAGTCTAGATTATATTTAGTTTAGCATTGTCCAGAAAAAAAGATGTGTGCTGCATCATAAATACGCTATAGTTTTTACATGACAATACGCAACTTTGAACATAAAACACCCGACATCCATGCAACAACGTTTATTGATGAAACCGCCCTGGTATTAGGTAACGTTAAAATCGGTGAGAACAGTTCAATCTGGCCGCTGACCGTTATTCGAGGTGACGTTAATCGTATTGTGATTGGTAACAATACCAACATTCAGGATAACTCTGTGCTCCACGTTACCCACGATAGTCCGTATAATCCCGGTGGATTTGATTTAAAAATTGGCGACAATGTTACTGTTGGGCATCGTGTTATTTTACATGGCTGTCGTGTTGAAAATTCATGTTTAATTGGCATGGCTGCCACTATTATGGATGGAGCCGTTATTGAGTCGCATAATTTAATTGGTGCGGGCTCATTGGTTACCCCAAACAAACATCTTGAATCCGGTTATCTGTGGATGGGTAGCCCCATCCGTAAGGTGAGAAAATTAAATGATGAGGAAATTAAATCTATTGAATATTCTGCTTTAAATTATGTAAAACTTAAAAACCAACACCTCATAAACTAAAAAAATGATTAGAGAAGGTAAAAAATACATTATTCTCTCTTAATATATTAATACTGCGTCGTTTGCTAACGTTAAGGATTCATAGAGTTTTTAGCCTGACCCTAAAATACACTTAAAATATGGAATTTTCTGCTTTAAATTATGTCAAACCTGAGAATAAACATTCTACTATAAAATATAGGCTCATAATATGAATGACATTATGCTCGGCGATCGCGCACCTGATTTCACCACTACAGATTTAGATGGCAATACAATACAAATATCCGACTACGTTGGCAAAAAAACACTACTCGTATTTTTTCGTTTTGCCAGTTGTCCTCTCTGTACTGTACGCTTTGCACAATTAATTCAAAATTATCCTGAATACAGTAAAAAAGGTTTAAATATTATTGCAGTGTTTGAATCCAGCCCTGAGTACATACGTAGATATGTGAATGATAAAAGAAAAGTTCCATTCCCTATTATTGCCGATCCTGAGGGTGAACTTTATAAACTCTACAATGTAAAGAAATCTATTGTTGGTACAATGAAAGGCATGTTCCGTATTTTCAAAATGCTAAAATCTATGATGGATCCCGCTTATTCAATGGGAAAACCTGATGGCAGTATTACTCGTATCCCTGCAGACTTTCTAATTAATCCCTTAATGGTTGTTACTGATAGTTACTATGGTTCTGATATCGGTGATCATATTCCGTTAAATCGTATTACTCACTTTATAAATAATGGCAAATAAACCAGATATAGAACAACATTTAATCTCTTTTGCCGAAAATTTTGTTTGTAAAAAATAACGCCTACCTATAAACAAAAACAGGCGCAAAAGAAATATTATTCTCTCGCACCTGTTTTTAAATTCAAAGCGTATAAATAGCACCCTTCTTATAATGCAGTTTTATAGAATATCTATATTAGCAAGTATTGTGATTTGACCCCGGTTTTTTTATAAGTTAAGCCGTAACTATATAATTAAAGCTCTAATTCTTTACGCAATTTTTCAATCACCGTTTTTGTTTCTGGCTTAACATCACGCCATATATAAAATGATTCAGCAGCTTGCTCTACTAACATACCTAAACCATCTAAAACTTTTTCCGCATTATGTTCTGTCGCCCAAAGCATAAAAGGTGTTGGTTTTGCAGCATACATCATGTCATAGCAACTAGCATTATCATTTAATAATGTATCAGGAAGCGGAGGTAACTCACCTTGTAAACTTGCGGCCGTTGCATTGATCACAACATCAAATTTTTCATCGGGTATATGTTCATAACCACCACCACTTATATTACCTGCATCTGAAAAATCTGATGCAAGATCTTTTGCTTTATCAGGTGTGCGATTGGCAATAAATAAAGAAGAAGGGTTTTGTTTTAATAAAGGATTAAGCACACCGCGCGCTGCACCACCCGCACCCATTAATAAAATATTTTTTCCTGTTAACTCAATAGAATGATTTATCATCAAGTCATTAACCAAACCAACACCATCGGTGTTATCACCGAACAATTTATCATCTTCTATTTTAATAGTATTTACTGCGCCTGCACGTTCGGCACGTTCACTGCGTTCTGTAACCAATTCCCATGCTTCCTGTTTAAACGGTACGGTGATATTTAGACCTTTGCCACCGGTTGCAGCAAAGTTGCCAACGGCCTGTTTAAAGCCACCAAGATCAACATGGATTGCAGTATACAAAATAGACTGCTGAGTTTGTTCAGCAAAGAGGGTATGAATAGAGGGAGACTTGCTATGCGAGATGGGATTACCCATCACCGCATAATCATCAATCTTTTTACCAAAATCGAAAATATCTTTCACGGTTTAATTAGCCCTAATTTCTTAATGAAAGCTGTCGAAGTCTTTGTAGGTCGGCCTTCAGGCCGACGCTGCGACATAAAAAAGTATACAACGAATTAACATTCTGCACATTTTACAATACCGCGTTGGCCTGAAGCTACCGCTCCTGCTCGCGCCCCTTGCCTCGGCAACTGCTCCTGCGTTGCTCTACTTACGGGCGCCCTGCCCTAATACGTCCATATAGGCAAAGTCCAACCTACAAAATTCAGCTTAACTAAAGATGCCTTTCAAGGTAAAGAAGAACAAAATTGACATCAGAGCACCAGCCGGTAACGTTACAATCCAGGAAAGGAAAATGGTACGCACCACTGTCAGATTAAGTGCACCAATACCACGTGCTAAACCAACACCTAACACTGCACCTACTAAAGTGTGTGTCGTTGAAATAGGAAGACCTGTACCAGAAGCAAATACCACCGTGGTGGCTGCCGCTAAGGTTGCTGCAAAACCACGGCTTGGTGTGAGCTCAGTAATGTTCTTGCCAATGGTAGCCATAACGCGACGACCATACATGAGTAAACCGGCAACAATACCTGCGCCACCTAAAAT
>JAGLTQ010000109.1 GCA_023135195.1 Gammaproteobacteria bacterium
AAAATCAAAACCCAAACAGGTAATATAGATTTTTGTGCAATTTCGCCGCCGCTTTGCACTATACCAACAATGGCCGCAACCGGACCAATGGCATTTGCTACGTCATTAGAACCATGTGCGAAAGCCATAGCACAAGCGGTAACAACCATTAACACACCAAAGACTCGCTCTACATTTGCAAAATGGAAATCTTTATCCGCTTCAGGATCAATTTTTAATTTACGAATCGAAATCATACTGATCATCATAATCACAATGCCAAAAGCAAAGGCGATGCTGTAATTTTCCACCGTTGTCATTTCTAAGCCAACATGCTTTAAACCTTTAAACATTGTCACTAAGGCGATGATAAAGCCGGTAAGAAAAATATAATAAGGCACCACTTTTTTCGCGCTTTCGAAAGGATCATCCTTATTTAAAATTAAAACCTGCACGCTACGGAAAAGCCAATAGGAGGCGGCGCCAGCCAATGCAGGCGAGATAACCCAGCTCATTACGATAGTACCCACTTTGCCCCAGTGCACAGCATCAACACCAATGCCCACAGCAGCAAAACCAACAATCGCACCTACAATGGTATGCGTTGTTGAAACAGGCCAGCCAAATCTTGAAGCAACCAGTAACCAAATACCGGCTGCAAGCAAGGATGCCAACATGCCATAAACTAAAAGTTCTGGGGTTGCTGAAAGCATCTCTGCATCGATGATGCCTTTACGAATAGTTTTTGTAACTTGTCCACCGGCTAAAAACGCACCGGCGAATTCAAAAATTGCCGCAATAAGAACGGCTTGCTTAATAGTAATTGCGCCAGAACCAACCGACGTTCCCATTGCATTGGCAACATCATTTGCGCCAATACCCCAGGCCATAAATAAACCAAAGATACATGCCAATATAAGGAAGATAGTTCCATATGAAGTAATTAATTCCACAACAACTCTCCTAACGCGCCAACATGAGTTCTAAACGACTACCGACTCTTTGCGATAAATCTGCTAAGTCGCCAATCCCATCAATAATGCGATACATAAACATCACGTCTACCGGAGGTAAGTCTTTTTCCTTTTTAAAAAGTGCAGCGCGCACTTTTATTTGAATCTTATCCGTGTCTGATTCGATATCGTCTAACGTCTTAATCATTTCTTGAACTAACTTTACTTCACGACCACTGAAACCTGTTTCAACCAGTTCATCGAGTTCATTGATTGCTTTTTGTGCTTGCTTAGAGGCATCAATACAGCGTTTAACAAAAGCAATGAGCTTTTCACTGACTTCTTTGGGAAAGGTCATTTTACGACCAATAATAATGCCCGCGATGTCTTTAGATTTATTGGCAATTTTATCTTGCATGGTCAGAACTTCGAGTAAATCTCGACGCGAAACGGGCATGAATAAACTTTTGGGTAAATGTAAACGCAGCTTTTTCTTTAGTTTGTCGGCTTCGCCTTCAAGCTTGGCAATTTTCTTTTGTTGTTCTTTTGCTTTGGTCCAATCTTCTTTTAAAACCGCTTTAAAAAAGGGAACAAGTTCAACAATACATTCTTGAACACTGGACATATGAGATTGCAAAGGAGCGACGGGAGATGAGCCGAATAGACTCGAAATGGTTGTGCGTGCCATATATTTTCCTCTTGTTTTGATACTGCCTTCAGCATCAATTTATAGTCTTCGTATGGCGCGAAGTATACAAAGAGCCCGCACAATTAAAAACACTTTGTTACAGTTTTATGGCAATTAATTTTTATATGTAACAAAAACTTTAGCCACGAAGGACACCAAGATTTTTAAAGATTGAACCACTGGGGGCACGGGGAACACTGGGTTTAAATTCTATAGAAACAATACACGTAGGTCGGCTCTTCAGGCCGACGCGGTATAAAAAACATCAACCGATATTTTCAATATCTGCACCCTACCTTAACATTAATGGGTCATTTGGCTTCGTTAAAGCTCACCGTCGGCCTAAAGAGCCGACCTACATTGCATTAAACCTTATTTTACTGCTTTTCTTTTAACCACTTAGCAGCAGCTATCGCAAAATAAGTCAAAATTCCATCTGCACCTGCACGCTTAAATGACAATAAAGATTCCAGAACAACCGCCTTTTCATCTAACCAGCCATTTTGAGCAGCCGCTTTTAACATCGCATATTCGCCACTCACCTGGTAAACATACGTTGGCGCACCAAACTCGTCTTTTACCCGACGGACAATATCAAGATAAGGCATGCCTGGCTTAATCATCACCATATCAGCGCCTTCGTCCAAATCCAGGCTGACTTCCCAGAGGGCTTCATCGCTGTTTGCCGGATCCATCTGGTAGCTATTTTTATTCCCTTTACCGAGATTACCTGATGAACCCACCGCATCGCGGAATGGGCCATAAAAGCTGGAAGCATATTTTGCAGCGTAGGCCAAAATGCGGGTGTGAATGAAGCCCGCCTTTTCCAAGGCGTCACGGATCTGACCAATACGTCCATCCATCATGTCTGACGGAGCCACCACATCTGCGCCAGCTTTAGCGTGAGACAAGGCCTGTTTAACCAGAACCTCTACTGTCTCATCATTCATCACATAACCCGATTCATCAATCAGACCATCCTGGCCGTGGGTAGTAAAAGGGTCGAGCGCGACATCAGTAATCACGCCTAAATCTGGATACATCTCTTTTAATGCCCGTACCGCACGTTGCGCCAGGCCATCAGGATTGTATGCTTCTGCCGCATCCAGAGATTTAGCTTCTGCTGGAGTAACAGGGAAAATAGCGATAGCAGGAATGCCTAAAGCAACAATTTCTTTCGCGTCTTTTAGTAGCTCATCGAGAGAAACTCGCTCTACACCAGGCATGGAGGCCACTTCTTCTCGCTTGCCCTTGCCTTCAAGGATAAAAACCGGGTAAATCAGGTCGTCTGCACTCAGTGCATTTTCCCGCATTAAACGGCGAGAAAAATCATCACGGCGCATTCGGCGCATTCGTACGCGGGAAAAGTGACCCCGCCCAGTTTCAGTTGATGGCACAGTAAACTCCTGATTAAACTAAATTAATTTATGCTTGTCCAAACGAAAACAAAGCAATATCTTTGCTACTATATATTACTGAAGCAATATTTGTCCCGCTTTTAAGAATGACGACGACTTAACAGATATTTAGATAAATAGAGATTATGGTTATAAAAATTACAAATTTGGAGCTCAACATGTCAACTTTTCCACAAACGCTCAAAAATGGAGTATTTACTCTCATTTTCGCAATGCTATTTATGGCCAACACTCAGGCTCAGGCTAATATCCAGCCACCTGATGAACTACTTAAAGTTGCCACTGTAAAAATGCTCCATTCTATTAACGATAGTCGTGCTGAGATCAAGAAATCTCCTAAGAAGCTAACATCACTGGTTGAGGAAATTATCCTGCCTCATCTCGACTTTATAGCTGCGTCTAAAATGGTGATGGGTAAATACTGGCGTCTTGCAGAAAAAGAACAAAAAATTAAATTTATTCGTCAATTTCGGCTTTTACTTTTACGCTTTTATTCCTCTGCATTATCAGAATATTTAAATGGTCGTGATAAAGATTTAAAAGATGATCTTATTCAGTATTTCCCCATCAAGCTTAAAGAAGGAGAAACTGCAATGACGGTAAGAGCAGAAATCATGCCTGAGTCTGGTAAAGCGATTCCGATTCATTACCGTATGCATCTTACTAAAAAAGGCTGGAAAATTTATGATGTTTCGGTTGAAGGCATCAGCATGATCACAACTTATAAAAACAATTTTGCAACACAATTCAGATCCGATGGCATTGATGCCTTGATTGCTTCTCTTGAAGAGAAAAATAAAAATCTTCTTGTTAGTAACACTAAGAAAGTAAATTAATATTCGTGCCTGACAAAACAGAAAAATCGGAAGCTGAAAAATCGGATCATGAATGGCAAGGAAGCCTTTCAACAGAACAATATCAAGTCATGCGACAGCATGGCACTGAACACCCCTTCTCAGGAAAATATACGGACTGCAAAACAGAAGGAACCTATATCTGCGCAGGCTGTGGTAAAGATTTGTTCGCATCTGATACAAAATTTGATTCAGGTACAGGCTGGCCGAGTTACTTTCAGCCAATTAACGAAACAGCAATAGAAGAAACCCGGGACAACAGCTTAGCTATGACTCGAGTTGAAGTACATTGCAACAACTGCAAGTCTCACCTGAGTCATGTTTTTCCTGATGGGCCACAACCCACAGGCTTGCGTTACTGTATTAATTCAGTTTGTTTAGAGTTAAAAGAATAAAATTTCAGATAGGTACTGGAGTACCCGTATTTTATATTAACGTATTTGTTTGCAATATTATTGCTAAAATAGAACTACAAACATTTATACCAGTGTGATGCCGCTACCTTTTAATACTAAATCAGGAGATATAGAAAAAAGTGAAAACCACTATTTTTCAACGCGCTGTATTTGGCGCTATTTTTTTATTGATGTCTATCGCTAGCCCCTCATCCTCTTTAGCGGAACAAACTTTTTATTCCTGGAAAATAGAAAACTATGCAATCAAAAAACCTTTAGGTGGCTTTACCGGCAACGCTCAACGTGGTCGTAAAATTGTTATTAATCAGGATAAAGGCAACTGCCTTGCCTGTCATAGTTTACCCATACCAGAAGAATCTTTTCACGGCACCGTTGGACCACCCTTACAGGGTATCGCTTCTCGATTAAACAAAGAGCAAATCCGTTTACGTGTGGCAGATGAGCAAAAAATTAATCCAGCCACTATCATGCCTGGTTTTTATAAAAACCCCAAAGAAAATAATCGTGTTGACGATAACTTCTGGGGTAAGCCTGTGTTAACTGCACAAGAAACCGAAGACGTAATAACCTACCTGATGACATTAAAATGAATATGATTAATCACAAACAATTTTTAATCGTTAGCTGCATGCTTCCACTATTTTTTTCGAATGTTTTACATGCGAGTGACCTTAAATCGGGTTATGAATACCTGACACCGGCAACACAGGAAATGCAAGATGATGAATTCGCCAACCCCGGTATGACCGCAGTAGAAGAAGGCCGCACAGAATTTCACAGGGCCGGGGTAAATGATAAAACATGTGCTACCTGCCACGGTGAAAATGGTAGCAAATTTAATCTAAAAAAAATTGCCAGCTATCCTGTCTACAACAAGGAATATGAAAAACCCTTTACACTACAAGAACAAATAAATTTTTGTGGCGAAGAACATTTAGACAATGTTCCCTATGTTTATGATTGTATTGATCTGGTCGAAATTGAAGCCTATGTCCGTTATCTCGCTCAAGGTGAAAAAGTTAACGTTGATATCTCGGGACCACTAAAACCTTTTTATGAAAAAGGTAAAGCGCTATACAACAAACGTTTCGGACAAATGAACATGGCTTGCGCTGTATGTCATGATCAATTTGCCGGGCAGCGACTACGAGGACAAGTTCTCAGTCAGGGGCACAGCAATGGCTTTCCGGAATATCGTCTGGGAAGTGGCAAAATGACCAGCCTGCATGGCCGCATGGAAGAATGCTTCCGTTCATTCAGGGCAGAACCTTTTGACAGGGGCTCAGATGAACTGATCAATCTCGAGCTTTATCTCCATTCACGTGGTAACGGCTTGCCCATTGAAACGCCGGCTGTTCGATATTAAAAATTAAGATATCACAATATTTTATTTATCTTGTAGGTCGGCTCTTTACCTACATGGACGTATTAGGGCAGGACGCCCGTAAGTAGAGCAACGCAGGAGCAGTTGCCGAGGTAAGGGGCGTTAGCTTCAGGCCGACGATAATTATAACGATGCCATATAATTCATCTTTAAAAATTGTGCTAGTCAAGGATAATAGTTGCTGTTTTAATACTGCGTCGGCCTGAAGAGCCGACCTACAAAACAAAAAAGCGGAAACAACTGAAAGGCTGCTTCCGCTTTTTAATGAAGTAAATATTTTTTACTTTAACGAACGAGCTCGCAAGAATGCTTTTTCTGAAATTTCATGCCAGTCATTAACCTGCTCACGATATGTTTTAAATGAAGCATAAATACGTTTAGCCGTATCATCTTTTTCTGCCAACTCGGCAACCACTTCATCTGAAATTTTACGCAGTTCTTTTAATACATCATCAGGGAAGGCACGTAACTGAACCTTATGTTCATTCACCAGCGTGTTTAATGCTGCATTATTTCGAGCAGTGTATTCCGCTAACATATCCTGATTAACAACCTTACAAGCATTTAATACAATTTCCTGTAGATCTTCTGGCAAAGCATCAAAAGCTTCTTTGTTAATAATCGCTTCAAGTGTTGTACCTGGCTCATGCCAACCCGGATAATAGTAGTACTTCGCTACTTTATAAAAACCAAAAGCTAAATCGTTATATGGGCCAACCCACTCCGTTGCATCTAATGCACCAGTTTGTAATGCGGTATAAAGTTCACCGCCCGGTAAAGTAACCGGTGTACCGCCTGCACGTTTAAACACTTCACCGCCTAAACCGGGGATACGCATTTTTAAACCTTTAAGGTCGTCGAGTGAATTAATTTCTTTATTAAACCAGCCTCCCATTTGCACACCGGTATTACCTGCTGCTGCCGGTACTAAGTTATATTGCGCATACACCTCAGTCCAAAGTTTTAAACCACCACCATGATATAACCAGCCATTCATTTCCTGTGCAGTCAAACCAAAAGGTACCGTTGAGAAAAACTGTATGGCTGCATTTTTTCCTTTCCAGTAATACGCTGCGCCATGTCCCATCTCTGCAGTACCGCGAGAAACCGCATCAAACACCTCAAATGCGGGTACGAGCTCTTTTGCACCATACACTTTTACCTGGATACGACCGCCACTCATTTTTGTAATAAGCTTTGCAACATTATTTGCACCCGTTCCAAGACCTGGAAAGTTTTTTGGCCAGGTTGTTACCATTTTCCACTTATATACTTTCTCAGTTTTTGCTTTTTCGCCCTTAGCCGCTTCTGGACCTTCTTTTGAACAACCAGTGGCAAAAATCATACTGATTGCGAGAACGCTGACACCCAAACTTTTGACTAAATTTCGTCTTTTCATGGTTTTTCCCTTTTATACCGTTTTTTATTTAAATTTTTTATTTTTACCGAGGCCAAATAAGAACATTAGAGAACTCTTAAGTATAAGAGTTAAGCAACTTTACCTATAGAAACAAAGCACTGATTCTGACATGATTATGATCTGTTTTAAAAGAGCATAACCTCTCTTTAGATAATAAATATAACGAAAAAATATAATGAAACAGGAACTTTTACTAATACAACAACGTTTATTTATTGTTACTTTTGTTAGCTTCGCGCTGACACCGGTGATCGGTTATGCCACCGCCAGTTTTTTCGATATGGTGGAACTAAAAAATCTTTTCACCGGCAACTCCGGATTTATATTAATTGCTATATACAGCAGCCTGTTACTCTGGAATGTAATTCACTTTAAACACTTTCTGCAACCTATAATAAAGTGGAAGTTGCAACATCCGGATAATAATTTTTTACCCGAAGAACTCAGTGCACAACAACAAAGTTTCGGCAGCCGCTACTGGATGTTCTTTTTGCTTTATGTCCTGACCATACCTACTATCCATCACTGGTTTATACAATCCAGTGGCCAGGCTGTCAGTGTAGAGTCACTACTTCAATTCATGTTATTACAACTAACGATTGCCATTTTAGTTGGCCTTCCTGGTTATCTTGATGGTTTATCAACTCTTGGAAAACTTGCACGCTATACCGGATTATCAAATGTACAAGTCAGCATGCGTACAAAGATGTTGCTGGTAGGTGCATACATTCCTCTTTTAACAACCTCCATTTTATTAAAGTATTACTGGTGGCAAACCGGGTTTATTTCTCTCGAGGTTGTATTAGCATGGGCACTCATGGGTTTCACTGCTGTTCTTTCAACTGTTGTTGCCTATCGCAGCCTGACACAATCATTAAAGCCCGTTGAAAGTGTAACGACAAACACAGGTGCAACAAGCCATGCAGATTTAGCACGACAATTACAACCTCATTCAAATGATGAAATCGGTTTTTTGGTACAAACTTTAAGTCGTTTATTTCATCGTCTGGGTGATCAAGATGAATACGTACAAGCCATTGTAGAACATGCAGCGGAATGTATTATTGTGATTAATGAAGAAAAAAATATTGAAATGTTTAACCCTGCTGCAGAGCAATTATTTGGCTATACCGATAATGAAATTCGTCATCATGATTTATCCTGGTTATTACCAAACGTTACTTTGCCGAAAGAAAACAGTAACAAAAAAATCATACGTCAGGAAATTGAAGCATCTCACCGCAGTGGCGATAAATTAATACTCTCCATGCACATGAGCCAAATGCGTATGAATGATACCTTGTATTATATTTTGCTGGTGGCAGATATCACTGAAAGCAAAGCAACTGAAACCATGCTTCGAGAAGCAGAAGAACGCTATCGTAACCTCGTTGTTACTGCTCATGATCTCGTTTGGAGTATGGACGTTAAAGGTAACTGGACTTATCTTAATGATGCCGTACGCCACATCTATGGTTATGAACCGCAAGAACTATTAAACAAACCACTTGATAGCTTACAATCCGAAGAGTCAAAGGAACGTGACAATAAAGCATTTCAATCTGTTATCGAAGGCAATGAGTTGCTCGGTTATGAAACGACACACTTAGACAAGGAAGGACGTACCCGCCACATCAGTTTTAATGCTTGTCCTCAGATTGGCTCTGATGGAAACGTGCAATACATTACCGGTACAGCACGAGACATCACAGAACAAAAAGCCTATGAACATGAGCTCACCTATCAAACACAACACGACAAATTAACCGGTTTAAAAAATCGCAGCTTCTTTCAGGAAGAACTTGAATTTTTAATTAGCCGCATTGCCCGTAGTGGTGAAACATGTGCCTTGATTTATCTTGATCTCGATCAATTTAAATATGTAAATGACACCATTGGGCATGCTGCAGGTGATGAACTGCTTATTGAAGTAAGCCAGTTACTAAAAGATAAGTTACGTGATGGTGATTTATTAGCACGATTTGGTGGTGATGAATTTACTATTCTTCTTTATGATACTAACGAACACGCTATTGATATCGTTGCACACAATTTATTAGGCTTCTTTGACTCTTATCGTTTCTTTTCTAAAAGCCAGCTATTTAATATCACCTGCAGCATGGGTATCACTCTCATTGATAATCATACAGAAACAGCTGAAAGTGCATTATCTCAAGCCGACATCGCATGTAATATTGCTAAAAAACAAGGACGCAATTGCTTTCATATTTATGATGTAGCAAATAAACAGCTCGACGGTATGGCTGAAGACATGGGTTGGGCAACTCGCGTTAAAAATGCATATGAAAATGATCTTTTCTCTTTAGTTTATCAACCCATTGTATCAATTGAAAATGGCAAAATTGAAGATTATGAAGTGTTATTAAGAATGGATTTAGATGATGGTCAACGAATTTTACCCGGTGGTTTTATCCCTGCAGCAGAACGTTTTGGTTTAATCAACAATGTCGATCGCTGGACAGTAAGACACGCAATGCATTCACTCGTTAAACTGCACGAAGAAAATAGTAATATTCATTTTGCCATTAATCTTTCTGGCCGCGCATTTGAAGACAAAGAATTATTACCAATGATTCAAGGCATTTTAGATAACACCGGGTTAGAACCCACTAGCTTAACATTTGAAATCACAGAAACCGCAGCCATTGCAAATATTGCTGCCGCAAAAAACTTTATCGAAAAACTTAAAGATATGGGTTGTCAGTTTGCACTCGATGATTTTGGCACAGGTTTTTGTTCATTCGCCTATTTAAAAAGCCTACCGGTTGATAAACTTAAAATTGATGGTGCATTTGTACAATCACTTGATACCTCAAAAGTTGATCGCGCCATGGTGCAATCCATGAATCAAATTGCACATGCGCTCGGCAAACAAACCATTGCTGAATTTGTACAAAATGAAAAAACATTAAATATCTTAAAAGACTATGGTGTTGATTTTGCGCAGGGGCATTATCTGGGTAGACCACTACCGACTATTGATACAAAACAAATTTTTATTACTAATAAGAGCAGCTCTATTATTTATAACTGAGTCATCGGACATAAGATTCCAGCCACGCAGTGACAACAAACATGTCGGCCTGAAGAGCCGACCTACAAAAAATAGATTCCGGCTCAAGGCCAGAATGACGGTCAAAACCTAAACAATTAAATTAGCGTATTCCATTACTAACCACTTACTACCCAAATCATCAAAGTTAATCTGCACGCGCGCATGACGCCCTTCGCCTTCATAATTTAATACCACGCCTTCACCAAATTTTTCATGGAAGACACGTTGTCCAAGTTGAACGGGGGCGGCATCTCTAACCGCTTTTTCTTTTTGCACTGGATATGAACCCGCATAACCTGCTACAGGTGTTGCACTTCCCTGCATGCGCACGAGTTGGGTAAATTCATCCGGAATTTCTGCTAAAAAACGTGATGGACGTGCATAAGTTTCTTCACCATATAAACGTCTTTTTTCAGCATGAGTAATGGTGAGCTTTTCCATTGCACGAGTCATGCCGACATAACAAAGGCGACGCTCCTCTTCCAAACGTCCGCTTTCTTCTGATGAGCGACGGTGTGGAAATAAACCTTCTTCCAGACCTGCTAAGAAAACCTGTTTAAATTCCAGTCCTTTTGCAGAATGTAAGGTCATCAGCTGTACGCTATCTTCACCTTCATTCGCCTGGCCTTCACCTGCTTCTAATGATGCATGTGAAATGAAAGCCGTCATTTTATCAACATCTGATTCTTCCCAATCATCTTGCTCAAAGGTTCGACCTGCGTTTATTAATTCATCCAGATTTTCTATTCTGTTGCGGCCTTTCTCACCCTTTTCTTTTTCGTAATGCGGGATCAAGCCACTATGATGTATGACGTGTTCAATTTGTTCGAACAACTCCATCTTGTTTAAATCAACTTCCATTTCACAAATTAAATCAACAAACTGTTGTAACGAACTCAGCGCTCGAGATGTTATTTCACCTTGTTCAATCAGTTGTAATGTTGCTTGCCACATTGAGATGTCATTTGCTCGTGCACAACTTCTAACCAGATCAATTGTTTTGTTTCCAATGCCTCTTGTCGGTACATTTACAATTCGCTCATAAGAAGCGTCGTCACTTTTAATACTTAATAAGCGTAAGTAAGCAATGGCATCTTTAATTTCCTGACGTTCGAAGAAACGCAGCCCACCATAAATACGATAAGGTGTACCACTTTGCATCAAGGCTTCTTCAAGCACTCGTGACTGTGCATTGGAACGATATAAAATAGCATTTTCACTTCGCAAACCGGCTTGATCTGTCCACACTGCAATTTTATCGACAATATAACGTGCTTCTTCAATTTCATTAAAAGCACTATAAACTTCTATTAATTCACCATCACTGCCATCGGTCCATAACTCTTTGCCCATGCGGTTGGTATTATTGGCAATCAAAGCATTTGCTGCACCGAGAATGTTTCCAGTTGAACGGTAATTTTGTTCTAAACGGAAGTTGGAGGCATTTTTATAATCTTTTGCAAATTTATAAATGTTTTCTATTTGCGCACCACGCCAACCATAAATAGATTGATCATCATCGCCGACGACAAAAACATTTGCTGAATCACCGGCAAGCAATTTTATCCAGGCATATTGAATGGTGTTGGTATCCTGAAATTCGTCCACTAGAATATTCTGAAAACGTTGTTGATAATGCATCAAAACATCAGAGCGTTTAGCCCATAATTCATAGGCACGTAATAAAAGTTCAGCAAAATCAAGCGAACCATTACGCTGACACATGGCTTCATATTGACGGTATATTTCAACCATGTGTTTCAGGAACATATCGTTTTTATGTTCGATATTATCTGGACGCAAGCCTTCATCTTTTCGCGCATTGATCCACCACTGTGCTTCGCGTGGTACCCAGCGTTTTTCATCTAAACCCATTTCGCGCACAACACGCTTTAAAGCACGATGTTGATCTTCGCTGTCCATGATTTGAAAAGTCTGTGGTAAATCAGCTTCTTTCCAATGCGCACGCAAAAGACGGTGTGCAATACCATGAAAAGTCCCTACCCATAGGCCACTCGAAGGAATACCCAGTAAATTTTCAATTCGTCCACGCATTTCTGCCGCAGCTTTATTGGTAAAGGTCACTGCTAATATGCCGTAGGGGGAAATATTTTCAGCTTGCATCAGCCAGGCGATACGATGCACCAGTACACGTGTTTTACCACTGCCAGCACCGGCTAAAACCAGAATATTTGAGGCTGGAGCACAAACGGCCTGGCGTTGCGCATCATTTAACGGGTCAATTATATAAGAAACATCCATTTTTCTATTCTAACAAAATCTTAAGCATGATTGTAAAAAGCAGGACAAAGATTGCAGCTTTAATAAAAAACAAGCTAATACATAACGCCGATCAGTTAATGGATGTAGGTTCGAAAAATAAATAACACATTAAGTAAATGGCATTAAACTAATACACATTTAATATTTTTATTTCTATGTTAGTCTAAAGGTTATTTCCAGCAGAATCTTTTATTCTCACAAATATAATAACTAAAATAATATGAGCGACGATAAAAAAAATAAATTTAACGAACGCATGGAAGCTTTAAATAAAAAGTATTGCCAACAGCTGCCTGAGAAATATCACGAGATTGAAAACAGCTGGAAAGAATATCAAGCTGACTTAACGAGCAATTCTGCTTTTGAATTATTTTATCGTCTTATTCATACCCTTAAGGGAACTGCTGCAACATTTGGTTTTGTCAGACAGGCAGATATTTGTTTTGATATTCAAAAAATACTTTTAAAAGTGAAAGACGAAGGGATGATTTTAACAAATGATTTAATAACTCAAATTCAGGAGCTTGTTCAAGGTCTTAAAATTAATATAAATTCACCTGCGCAAGATATTGAAGATTAATGCAGGGTACTGGAGCCTGGGGTATCCCCACGAAATTAATAAATTAACTATGTCTTTGCGACGACTGCACGGAGAAGGTGAAACCAGAGGTTGAGAAGCTGGTCTGGGCCACGCAGGAGCAGTTACCGAGAGAATAAAATGACCAGTAACGTTAAATTTTGTGGGATTCCCTCAGTACCAAAGTCACTTCTACTTAAAAAATTCTCTATTAATCATCCATATATAAACTTCAAACAAACGTGACTCCGGTACCTGTAATTATAAAATTGCAGGAAGTTCTTTGCTCAACGCCTGCTTATCTTCTACCGCTTTACCCACTAAAGCAAAACCGTGAAGTTTGCCATCCTTGTCAAAATACTGTGCATGCACTCCAAAATCATCTGTTTTGATAGTCCATTCACCTTCAATATTTTTTGCTGGCGGCGCAACAACAACGGAACATGACGGCGTTTTCACCATAACCGGCATTGCAGGAAAATTAACAGCTGTCGTTTCACCATTTAAACTTTTCGCGATGGCGCGTGCTGAATTCATTAGCGGCATAACATAAGGTAACAATAAGCTTTCAATTTCAGCGCAATCACCCAGGGCATAAATGTTTTTGTGGTTTGTTTCAAGATTTTTATTAACCGTTATGCCTTTATTAACATTTATTCCTGCTGCTTCAGCGATATTAATGTTCGGCCTTAACCCTACTGCAGATAAAACAACATCGACTTCAAAGAGAGCTCCATTGGCTAATTCAATTTGAAAAATCTGGTCAACATAACTAATTCGTTTTGTTTCCTGACCCAGATACCACTTTACACCTTGCTCGGTTAATGCTGCTTTTAAATACTCACCCGCTTGTTCCGGTAGCAAACGATTTAACGGCAAATCACTCAAACCAATAACTGAAACATCATAATCTGAAAGCACTAAATCATTAGCAAATTCACAACCAATTAAACCGGCACCAATAATCGCAACCTTTTTCTTATCGGAAATCGCTTTTCGAAACTCTGCATAATCAGCAAGATCATTCACCGTGAAAATTTTATCTTCTGCATTTCCACTAATGGCTAAGTTAATTGTTGATGCACCAAGCGCGAGAACAAGTTGACTGTATTTTAAAGTTTTATTATCACTGGTATAAATAACATTAGTAACAGGATCAATTTTTTCAACACAAGTGTGTTTTAAAATTTTTGCATTAAGATCGTCTGACATCTTTTGTGCATCGGCAATGGCGAGTTCGTGCGCCATTTTGTTTCTGGCCAATGCATTGGATAACATGGGTTTGGAATAAAAATCAGCCGCATCATCAGCAATAATAACCAACTCTGCCTCTGTATTTAACTTACGAAACTCACGGGCGACATTGTAGCCCGCAAGTCCACTACCGATAATAATAATGGGATCAGCTGACATCAGCTTACTTACATTGCTGCCATTTCAAAATCTGATTTACCAACACTACAATCCGGGCATAACCAGTCATCTGGAACATCTTCCCATTTAGTACCTGGCGCAATGCCTTCACCTGGAATACCCGCTGCTTCGTCATAGATAAATCCACATACTAAACATTGCCATTTCTTCATTTTTTGCTCCTAAAATTGTTAAAATATATTAAATCAAATCCAATTAAAGGATAAGATATTCACATAAACATAATAATAAGGCCAAAGCCGGATATTTCAAACTATGCACATACATCATTTACTTAAATTTAATTTTTATGCAATTTTTCTAATATTAACATTGCTCATTGTAAGCTTTTATTCCCGTTTATCTTTTGCGACAGAATCTCTTTTGATTCCTTTAAATGCGGAAACTGAGATTGAAGTAACGGTATACAAACCTTTAGATAGTAAATCTAAAATATTATTCCTCTGGCTTTATTCAGAAGCGGGGCCACAAAAGTCTGAACATGATATTGCCACGCAACTCGCTAAAAATAATATCGAAGTCTGGCGTCTTGATCTTTTTGCTGCCCACTTTCTTCCTGTTGCCAGTAGTAGTATGGATCGTATCCCCGATACCGATATTAGTGAACTCATTGAATACGCATACAAGAAAACAGGAAAAAAGATCATTCCCGTTACAACCGGTCGTGGTAGTTTGCCTGTTTTAAAAGGAGCCTATCGCTGGCAAACGCAATATAAAAACAGCCCTGCACTTGCTGGCGTTATTCTTATGAGTCCAAAATTTTATGCTGAAACACCTGAACCTGGCGTAGAAGGAACGTTACTCGATATTGTTGAGAAAACTAATCTGCCCCTTTTTGTGCTCCAGCCAAAAAAATCCCCATGGTACTGGAAACTGGATAAAACAATTCCTGCATTAGAAAAAAGTGGCAGCGATGTTTTTGTACAACGTGTTAAAGGCGTACGTGACCGTTATTATTTCCGCCCTGATGCAGACAATTATGAGCAAAAAATGAGCCTTAAACTTCCTTCAACATTAAAGCGTGCCGCTCTTTATTTAAATTCTCTGCCCTATAAAAAACGTTACGTGGATCATATAGCTGCAATCAAAAAACCTGTAAAAGCTCTCATCGGAAAAAAAGAACGTAAGCTCGCCATCTATAAAGGTAACCCTGTAGCACCTGAATTAATTTTAAGGGATCTTAATAATAAAGTAGTCGACCTTACTCGATTAAAAGGCAAAGTTATTCTGGTTAATTTCTGGGCAAGCTGGTGCCCTCCTTGTGTTCATGAAATGCCCTCCATGGAACGGTTACAAAAATATTTTTCTGCTAAAGATTTTCTCATTTTGGGCGTTAATATGGCAGAGGATAGAAAAACTGTAGAACACTTTTTAAAGACAAAGGTAAATATTAGTTTTCCCATTCTGTTTGATGATAAAGGTGCTGCTTTAAAACGCTGGGGTGTTTTTGCTTTTCCCACCAGTTACGTGATTGATAAAACAGGCAATATTCGTTATGCCTTGTTTGGCGGAGTTGATTGGGATACAAAAGAGATTAAAAATAAAATAAGCGGATTAATAAATAAGTAGATACCCTATACTTAATTTTAATATGTATTTTATTTAAAGCTGTGACGTTGCCACGTCTTTGCTATAGATAGTTATCATGTTTAAACTAGACTAATAAAAGAAAGAATGAGGTTTATGCCAACATGCCAGAATCTGAAGTCCATGAATTAGTTAAAAATGCCAGCGATTTAGTTTCGCTCCCTGAAATCTCTCTTAAGGTTAATGAGTTAGCCAGCGACCCGGATACAATTGCGGATGATATGGCTAAAGTTATCTCCCAGGATCCGGCACTGGTTGCGCGTATGTTAAAAATTGCCAACAGTGTCTTTTACGGGCTCTCATCTGAAGTTGAAACCATCACTCGTGCCGTTGCTATTCTTGGTACAAATAAAATTCGTGACCTGGTTTTATCAACTGCCGCCAGTGATACTTTTGACGGCATTCCCAATGATTTGATTACCATGCAGGACTTCTGGCACCATAGTTTATATTGTGCTTTGTTAGCACAGATTCTTGCGAAAAAATCTAAAAAGGTTCACGCAGAATCTATTTTTATAGCGGGTCTACTTCATGATATCGGCCAGCTTCTTATGTTCAACCAATTACCTGAAAAATCACATGAAGCTATTTTATTGTTAATGGAAGGAACGGAAGAATTAGAAACCTATGAAGCAGAAAGACATGTCTTTGGCTTTGATCATATGCAAGTCGGCTCGGAATTAGTAAAACACTGGAAACTTGCACCGGTTCTTCAGGAATGTGTTGAGTTTCATCACGAACCAGAAAAGGCAAAAGATTTTCCTGCTGAAGTTGCACTTATTAATATAGCCAATGCTGTTGCTGTTATGGCTGATTTTGATTCCATGAGCGAAGATGATGAGATCCCGATGATCAACGATATCTCATGGGAGCTAACCGGCTTATCAAGAGACGACCTTCCTGAAGCCATAAAAACAGCACAGGAAGAAATCAAAGAAATTGAATCCGTTCTTTTTCCTGCTAAATAATATCTTCAACAACTATTATCAGCTTATTCAAATTAGCGTTGATAGATAAAAAAGAGCTGGTGTTCATCAAATCTTATATTTAAATGCTGGCTACTCTTTTTAGCCGTATCATCTTGGATCAAAATTCAGATATTGATCAATCGTGTTACCGAGTAAGTAATTTACTAATTTATGCTCAATGCGACTTTTAATCTGCCCCTGAGATAATTCAAATGACTCTCCTTCTTCAATATTTTGTGTCAGGTTGAGTAGCTGACTCTGGGCAATAGAATAGAATTCATCTGCATGCAGTCCTCCTACAGGCAAAACTATTAAAAAGAATATGATGAATAAAACATAGATGTTTTTAATGGCAAATTTCATAATCGCCTCCCATCTTCCTGAATGACAAAATCAAATGAGCATTATTTATCATGATTAAAGTATGGTTATTAAATGCGTGATTTGCTCCCTTGATTTAATCGATTTCACCAGTCTGTAACGTTTCCACTCCTGAGCCAAAACCACTAATTACCATACATACGTAGTTAGACCCCCTATTTTGGTTCATGTTCATGCCATTTAACCCTTATTTTTTATGCTAAGTCTTTGATAAAACAATAATTAGTGTCTTTTGTTTGTTCAGCTACTTTCACGGGTGTACAATCGGCGCCCTTGGCTATTTAGCTTACTTTTCGAGTATTTTGTTTTTTTCTTATTTGGAGCTCATCTTGGAACAATATCGAGGTACAACCGTCCTTTCAGTCCGTCGTGGCAATAAAGTGATCATTGGTGCAGATGGTCAAGCGACCATGGGTGACACCATTATGAAGGGCAATGTCCGTAAAGTTCGCCGTTTATATAATGATAAGGTAATTGCTGGTTTTGCTGGCGGAACAGCCGATGCCTTTACCCTATTTGAGTACTTTGAAGCGAAACTCGATAAGCATAATGGTCAGCTGGTCCGTGCTGCTGTAGAAATGGCAAAGGATTGGCGTACAGACCGAACCTTGCGACGTTTAGAAGCACTGCTTGCCGTTGCTGATGCAGAAGCTTCTCTCATAATTTCGGGTAATGGTGATGTTATAGAGCCCGAACACGGCATTATGGCAATTGGTTCAGGTGGCAATTACGCACTCTCAGCAGCCCGCGCACTCATCAAAAATACCGAACTCGATGCCAAAGAAATTACGACCGAGGCCTTGAATATTGCCGGAGACATCTGCATCTATACTAACCATAATTTTGTATTCGAAGAATTGGAATTTTAGGAAAACCACGCCGTATAGCAAAATTAATGAGTTAAAATTCTATTTTTTGTAGCTTCGAAATTTTATACATGGATGTACTTATGCTGCGATGACAAGGAAGCCATTGAGCAGCCATTCGAACGCGGTGTAACCACCAACCACAGCAGTTGTTTTTACCTCTGCGTGCGAATGAATTCGCACCTACAAGAAACGGGTAACAACTTTAGTTAAGAAGTATTAAATTTAAAGTGAATTATTTATTATGTCTCAAATGACACCCCAGGAAATTGTTAACGAACTCGATAAACACATTGTTGGCCAGGCAGCAGCAAAACGCGCTGTTGCAATTGCCTTAAGAAACCGCTGGCGTCGTAGCCAGGTTGATGAAAGTTTACGTAACGAAATCACACCTAAAAATATTTTAATGATCGGGCCAACCGGTGTCGGTAAAACCGAAATTGCCCGTCGTTTAGCAAAACTTGCTCGCGCACCCTTTTTAAAGATTGAAGCCACTAAGTTTACTGAAGTCGGTTATGTTGGTCGTGATGTCGAATCCATTATTCGTGACCTGATGGAAATATCTATCAAGCTCACGCGTGAAAACGCAATGGAAGATGTGCAAACAAAAGCAGAAGACGCTGCTGAAGAACGCATCCTTGATATTTTATTACCCCCTGCCCGGGACTATCATTCCAATGAAAGCGCTGATGACTCAGAATCCGCAGATAAAGAAGAAAATCCAACCCGACAAAAGTTTCGTAAAAAACTTCGTGAAGGTGATCTCGACGATAAAGAGATCGATATTGAAATTAATACTCCCCAAATTGGCGTTGAAATTATGGCACCTCCCGGCATGGAAGAAATGACCAATCAATTACAGGGCATGTTTCAAAATCTGGGCAGTAATCAAACAAAACGCACACGTAAGTTACCTATAAAACAGGCTTTTAAACTTCTGCTTGATGAAGAAGCGGCAAACCTGATTAATGAAGAAGAAATAAAAGAAGATGCATTAAATAATGTTGAACAACATGGCATTGTCTTCCTCGATGAAATGGATAAAATTGCTAAACGCGGTGAAACCGGTGGTGCAGATGTTTCTCGTGAAGGTGTACAGCGTGACTTACTCCCTTTAGTTGAAGGTTCAACGGTTTCAACTAAATACGGCATGGTAAAAACAGATCATATTCTCTTTATTGCGTCGGGGGCTTTTCACCTCACCAAACCCTCTGATTTAATACCCGAATTACAAGGCCGTTTCCCGATCCGAGTTGAGCTTGATGCCTTAACCTCGGATGATTTCATGCGTATTCTTGTTGAACCCGATGCCTCATTGACCGAACAGTATCGCGCCTTACTTGCAACCGAAGGTGTCACACTCACTTTTCCTGAAGACGGTATCCGTCGTATGGCGGAAACAGCTTACCAGGTAAATGAAAATACTGAAAATATTGGCGCACGACGCTTGCATACAATACTCGAACGCTTACTTGAAGAAGTATCTTTCAGCGCATCTGAAAACAGTGGTTCAGACATTAAAATCACTGCAGAATATGTGGATGAAAATATTTCTGAATTAGCGCAGGATGAAGACCTAAGCCGATATATATTGTAATTTTTTGCCACCAAGGACACAAAGAACTCCAAGGTTTAAAACTTAAAGATTTAACCACTGGGGGCACGGGGTACACTGGGTTAATAAATTTTAATTCCCCGTGTACCCCGTGCTCCCCGTGGTTTATTGTTTATTTTCTTGGTGTTTTTTGTATCCTTGGTGGCCAACATTTAGTTTA